>NZ_JBEXYB010000004.1:0-280905 GCF_040630715.1 Streptomyces sp. NPDC005752
GGGTGAGGCGCCACACGTCGCGAGGTTGCCTCTCCTTCGGCCTCGACGTGCGGTGCGAAGCTGTATGGACAAGCTCCTGTGTGCCCGGGACGGCTCCCGAGGCCCCCACGCGTTGCCGCGACGCCTAGGACAGCCGCTTGACCGCCGCGTCCACGCGCTCGTCCGAAGCCGTCAGCGCCACCCGCACGAAGCGGTCCCCGGCCGGCCCGTAGAAGTCGCCCGGCGCCACGAGGACGCCGAGCTCCGCGAGGTGCGCCACGGTCTCCCAGCACGGTTCGTCACGCGTGGCCCAGAGGTAGAGGCTCGCCTCGCTGTGCTCGATCCGGAAGCCGTGCGCCTCCAGCGCCGCCCGCAGGACCGTGCGCCGCCGCGCGTACCGCGCCCGCTGCTCCGCCACGTGCGTGTCGTCGCCCAGTGCCGCCACCGTGGCCGCCTGGACCGGGGCCGGCGTCATCATGCCGCCGTGCTTGCGGATCTGGAGCAGCTCACCGAGGACGGCCGCGTCACCCACGACGAAGGCCGCGCGGTAACCGGCGAGGTTGGAACGCTTGGAGAGCGAGTGGACGGCGACGATGCCCTCGTACGTGCCGCCGCAGACGTCCTCGTGGAGCACGGAGACGGGATCGGCCTCCCAGCCGAGCTCCAGGTAGCACTCGTCGCTGAACACCAGCACGCCGTGCTCGCGCGCCCAGGCGACGATCCGGGTCAGCTCGTCCTTCGGCAGGACACGGCCCGTCGGGTTGGACGGAGAGTTGAGCCAGAGCAGCTTCAGGCCCTCCGGGTCCAGCTCCGTCGGGTCGTCGTAGACGACGGGCTCCGCGCCGCAGAGCCGCGCGCCGACCTCGTACGTCGGGTAGGCGAGCCTCGGGTGGGCGACCTTGTCGCCCGCGCCGAGACCCAGCTGGGTCGGCAGCCAGGCGACCAGCTCCTTGGAGCCGACGACCGGCAGCACGTTCCCGTGTGTGACACCCACCGCGCCGAGCCTGCGCTCCGCCCAGCCGGCCAGGGCGTCCCGCAGCGCCTCGGTGCCCCACACCGTCGGGTATCCGGGGCTGTCCGCGGCGGCGGTCAGCGCCTGCTGGACGAGCTCGGGCACCGGGTCGACGGGCGTGCCGACCGACAGGTCCACGAGGCCGTCCGGATGGCCCGCGGCCGTCGCCTTGTAGGGCGCGAGCTTGTCCCACGGGAAGACCGGGAGGCGGGAGGAGACGGGAACTGCTGCGGACACGGAACTCTGCTTTCTCGTACGGGGGCGGGGCGCCCCGGGAAACACCTCGGTCCCGCACGGGGACGAGCCGTACGGGACCGGGCGGCGCGCGTGCGGCCGCTTACTGGTTCTGCGGCGGCAGCGCGGCGATGAACGCGTGGTCGCGCTCGATGAGACCCAGCTTGGAGGCGCCACCCGGGGAACCGAGGTCGTCGAAGAACTCGACGTTGGCCTTGTAGTAGTCCTTCCACTCCTCGGGGGTGTCGTCCTCGTAGAAGATGGCCTCGACCGGGCAGACCGGCTCACAGGCTCCACAGTCGACGCACTCGTCCGGATGGATGTACAAGGACCGTGAGCCCTCGTAGATGCAGTCGACGGGGCACTCTTCGATGCAGGCCTTGTCCTTCACGTCGACACAAGGCTGCGCGATGACGTAGGTCACGCTGTCGTTCCTCCTCGGTAGGGCGTTGGCTCTCGCGCGGGAGCGCGGCGTCGTCGATGCCCGCCCCTAGTATCTCCGTTCCGGGGCACGATCCGTACAGGAGGGGCAGACAGGGCTGTGGAATTCACCATGAGCGGACGGCTCGAAGTGCGCTTGACCCCCGCTGACGTGGGAAAACGAGTTTCCGTGCGATGCGTCGTCGGCACTCCGGCCGAGGGCGCGCGGCTCACCGACACGGTCGGCGTTCTCACATCGTGGGACGGCGGGGTGCTCTCCGTCACGACGAGGAGCGGCGAGGGCGTCCGCATCGCCGAATCCTCACTGGTCGCGGGCAAGACGGTGCCCCCCGCCCCGGCGCGCCGCCGCGGTCCCGCCGCGTCCTTCGCCGAACTCGCCCTGGTCACCGCACGTGCCTGGCAGCCCGTGGAGAGCGAACTCCTGGGCGAGTGGCGGCTGCGCGCGGCCGGCGGTTTCACCCGCCGCGCCAACTCCGTGCTGCCGCTCGGCGATCCGGGCCTTCCGCTCGGCGAGGCGCTCGGGCGTGTCCGGCGCTGGTACGCGGAACGGGGCCTGCCCGCCCGCGTGCAGACCGCCACGGGCGCCGAGGGCACGCAGGAGCGGCTCTGTGCGGGCCTGGAGGAGCACGGGTGGCGGCGTGAGGTGACGGCCGAGGTGCGGATCGCGGCCCTGGCACCGGTCGGCGACCTGGACCCGGACGTCTCCGCCGTACGGACGGGGCGGGAGACGGACGATGCCTGGCTCTCCCGGTACCAGCGTTCCGGGACCCCGGGCCCACACGTGCTGAAGGTGCTGGGCAGCGGCCCTTCGGTGTGGTTCGCCTCCGTGCCGGGCGACGGTCCGGACGGGACGCCGGCCGCGATCGGGCGCTGCGTGGTGGACGGCCGCTGGGCGGGCTTCATGGCCGTCGAGGTCGGCCCGGAGTACCGGCGCCGCGGCCTCGCCACGGCCGTCATGACCGCGCTGGCACGCAGGGCGCTGGAGGAAGGCGCCTCGGCCGCGTGGCTCCAGATGGAGGCGGACAATGAAGGTGCCCGTGCGCTGTACGACGGCATGGGCTTCACCACCCACCACCGCTACCACCACTTCCGCCCGGGTGGCGGGAACAGCAGCAGGGATACGGACAGCACATGAGCGTCGAGGATCGCGGCACGGCCGAGCGACGGCAGCGGTTCGCCGAGGAGGCGCGCGCCGAGCGGCCGGACGTCGCCCTGCTCTGCCTGCTGCTGGGCGCGGAGGCCACCCCACCGCTGCCCGGGAACGCGGATCCGTACGGCGTCGACGCGGCGCAGATCGAGCTCGACCGGCTGGCCGGCCTCCTGCCGTACGGCGCCCGCGGGGCCCGCGCATGGGCGTCGGCGCTCGCCGAACTGCTCGGCGAACGCTGCGGATTCGCCGGTGCCGCCCAGGACTACCAGCGGCTGGACTCCTCGCTGCTCCAACAGGTGCTGCGGCGTCGCAGGGGGCTGCCCATCCTGCTGTCCGTGGTCTGGACCGAGGTCGCGCGGAGGGCGGGGGCGCCCGTGTACGGGGTGGCTCTGCCGGGCCACTACGTGGTCGGTTTCGGCGATCCGGCGGAGCGGGTGCTGGCCGACCCCTTCGCAGGTGGCGCCCCGCTGAGCCCCGAGGACGCCGAGCTGATGGTGACGGGGGCGACCGGAGCACCGCCCGAGACGTCGACACCGGTGCCCGCCAGGCCGCTGGAGACGGTACTGCGGATCCTGAACAACGTCCGGGCCTGGGCGGCGGCACGCCCCGAGCGTACGGACGTGGCGCTGTGGGCGCTCGAGCTCTCCCTGCTGCTGCCCTCACACCCGGCCAGGCTCCGTTACGAGCGCGCCCAGCTCCTCGTGCAGCGCGGGGAGTTCCTGCGCGGGGCCGCGGAGATGGACGAGTACGCCGAGATCGTCGACACCTTCGAGCCGACGGCGGCCGAGGCCATCCGCCACCGCGCCCAGGCCGCCAGGGCGCTGCTCAACTAGCGACCGCGCCCGAGGCGGCGGGCCGGAGGCACCCGGGTCCGAGGCGCAGGAGCCTGTGAGCGGACCGGTCCCCGTAGCCAGGCACCCGGAACGGGGGATCGGCCGAGCGGTCACCCTGTGAACTCACGTGCGGTGCGATCTGCTGACGAACCGGCCCTTATGCCTCACCGCCGACGCCAGATGTTGCCCTTGTCGCAATCGAACGAGGCTCCTTCCGCACACCTCTTGACGTGTCCAGGACGACAGCGGTTACATCGGCAGCGCGAGAGAGAGCGCTCTCTCGCTTCTCTCAAGGTTCCGTCGTGCACCCGTACCACGACCCAGGAGACGTCATCCATGCAAGTTCCCCCCACACATCCCGCACCCCCCACCGCTCCTCGCCGACACCGTCGCTCCAGGGCGCTCGGATTCGCCGCGCTCGCCGTCTCGCTGCTCATGGCCTTCCCCACAGCCCAGTCGGCGTTCGGCGAAGAGGCCGAGGCGATCCCCGGCGGGGGCGATCTCGGCCCCAACGTGCTGGTCTTCGACCCCTCGACGCCCGACATCCAGGGCAAGGTCGACGAGATCTTCAAGAAGCAGGAGTCCGCGCAGTTCGGCAGCGACCGCTACGCGCTGATGTTCAAGCCCGGGACGTACGCCAACATCAACGCCCAGATCGGCTTCTACACCTCCATCGCCGGACTGGGCCTGAAGCCCGACGACACCACCTTCAACGGTGACGTCACCGTCGACGCCGGCTGGTTCGACGGCAACGCCACCCAGAACTTCTGGCGTTCGGCCGAGAACCTCGCCCTCAATCCCGTCAGCGGCACCAACCGCTGGGCCGTCTCCCAGGCAGCCCCCTTCCGCCGCATGCACGTCAAGGGCGGACTCAACCTCGCACCCGACGGCTACGGCTGGGCCAGCGGCGGCTACATCGCCGACAGCAAGATCGACGGCCAGGTCGGCCCCTACTCCCAGCAGCAGTGGTACACCCGCGACAGCTCCATCGGCGGCTGGGGCAACGGCGTCTGGAACATGACGTTCTCCGGCGTCGAGGGCGCACCCGCCCAGAGCTTCCCGGAACCGCCGTACACCACCCTGGACACCACCCCGGTCTCCCGCGAGAAGCCGTTCCTGTACCTCGACGGCGACGACTACAAGGTCTTCGTCCCCGCCAAGCGCACCAACGCACGGGGCGTCTCCTGGAACGGCACACCCCAGGGCGAGTCCATCGCCCTCGACCAGTTCTACGTGGTCAAGCCCGGCGCCACGGCGCAGACCATCAACGCCGCCGTGGACCAGGGCCTGCACCTGCTGTTCACCCCGGGCGTCTACCACGTCGACGAGCCCATCGAGATCAACCGCGCGAACACCGTCGCGCTGGGCCTCGGGCTCGCCACGATCATCCCGGACAACGGGGTGACCGCGATCAAGGTCGGCGACGTCGACGGCGTCAAGCTCGCCGGCCTCCTCGTCGACGCCGGAACGCAGAACTCCCCGGTCCTCGTCCAGGTGGGCCCCGAGGGCGCGTCGGCCGACCACTCGGCCAACCCGACCAGCCTCCAGGACGTCTTCGTCCGGGTCGGCGGCGCGGGAGCCGGCAAGGCGACCACCGGCATGGTGGTGAACAGCGACGACACGATCATCGACCACACCTGGCTCTGGCGCGCCGACCACGGCGACGGGGTCGGCTGGGAGACCAACCGGTCCGACTACGGGCTTCAGGTCAACGGCGACGACGTGCTGGCCACCGGCCTCTTCGTCGAACACTTCAACAAGTACGACGTCCGATGGTCCGGCGAGAACGGGAAGACGATCTTCTTCCAGAACGAGAAGGCGTACGACGCCCCCGACCAGGCCGCCATCCAGAACGGCGACATCAAGGGCTACGCCGGCTACAAGGTCGACGACTCCGTCACCACCCACGAGGGCTGGGGCATGGGCAGCTACTGCTTCTTCAACGTCGACCCGACCATCCGTCAGCAGCACGGCTTCCAGGCACCGGTGAAACCCGGGGTGAAGTTCCACGACCTGCTCGTCGTCTCCCTCGGCGGCAAGGGACAGTACGACCACGTCATCAACGACACCGGATCCCCCACTTCCGGTACGGACACCATTCCGTCCCAGGTCGTCTCGTTCCCGTAGCACCGGCAGCGCGGGGCCCGGTCACGCTCGTGGCCGGGCCCTGTCCCGTTCGTGGCCGGGCCCTGTCCCGTTCGTGGCCGGGCCCTGTCCCGTTCGGAGCAGGCGCCGGCTCAGAGCACGCAGAACTCGTGGCCCTCCGGATCGGCCATCACCACGTGGTCGGGCCGCCCCCGCAGTTCGTGCACCCGGATCACCGTGCCGCCGGCGGCCGTCAGCCGCTCCACCGCCCCGGCCACCCGGGGCCATCTGATCTCCCACGGGATCTCCCGGCCACCGCCCGCCTGCACATCGAGGTGCATCCGGTTCTTCGCCGTCTTCGGCTCCGGGACCTTGAGGAAGGACAGCCCAGGGCCCGTGCCGTCCGGGTCGGACAGGTAGGCGCCGTCGTCCCACTCCTCCTCCGGGACGTCGTGGTGGCTGAACCACTCCTCCCAGCTGCCGAAACCGACGGGTGGCGGCTTCTCCACGTACCCGAGCGCCGAGGCCCAGAAGGCTGCCAGTGATTTCGGGTGCGCGCAGTCGATCGTCAGGCTCCACCTGGTGGACACGGGCTCTTCCTCCTCTGCCGGGCCGTACGAAGCCGCCCCCGCCCGGAGATCCGGACAGGGGCGGCCGTACGGCGGTGACGGGGCCGGTCAGCCCTCGCCGTCCAGGTTGATCGAGACGGTGCGCTCGGCCGTCGTCCTGCCGAGCAGCGCGCCCTGCATGGCCTGGGCCACGTCGGTCGGGCTGACCTGGTGCTTCTGCCCGTCACCCTTGGTGATCATGATGCCGTCGAAGACACCGTCGAGCAGCTTGTCGATCGCTTCCCTGTCGTAGACCGCGACCAGCTTGCCGTCGACGGGCTTCATGGACAGGATCTGCGGCAGGGACCTCGCGGGTCCGAAGTCGATCTGCTTGGGCCCGGCCTTGATGGTGATCAGCCCGGACATCGCCGGCTCGGCGAACTCCTTCATCGCCCGGTCCAGTTCGGCCTTGGTGATGGTGGGTTCGGTGGCCGCCACCGGCAGTTCGACGACGGCCGGCTCGCCCGTCTGGACCTGCGCCCGGTAGGCGTCGCGTACGGAGATCAACGACCGGTTGACGTCCAGCGCCTTGCCCGCCTTGCCGGGGACGGCAACGGCCTTGCCGGGCAGGAACTTGATCGTGCCGTCGTTGGCGGAACCGGAGACGCCCGCCAGGTCGGACAGCGCGACCCCGAGCTTCTCCTCGTCGACCGGGATCACCGGGTCGGCGGAGCGTGCCCCGCCGAACAGGGAACCGATCACCGAGACCGGGTTGTAGTCGCTGCCCGCGGCGCCGCGGACGGTCTCCTGGCTGTCCAGGGTCAGACCGGCCTTGTCGGGGGCGAGCTCCTCCGCCTTGCCGTCCACGGTCAGCCGGAGAGGGCTCTGGGCCCGCTTGCCGAGGGCGGCGTCGAGCTTGGTGACCGCCTCCTCCTTCGTGCCGCCGCCGATGTCGACGCCGAGCACGGTGGTCCCCTTGGGGACCTCGGAGTGGTTCATCAGCAGGCCGGCTCCGTAGGCGACGCCGAACAGCACGACGACACCCGCACCCAGGAGGACCAGCTTGGAGCGGCCCTTCCGGGCGGGCGGGACGGCCTTCGGAGCGGGCCTGGGGGAAGGGGCGGGCGCCTGGGCGCGTTCGCCCGCCGGTCCGCCTCCCATCGGCCCCTCGGGCGGCCGGACCCCGCCGGGCCCTCCCGGGAACGGCGTGCGGGGCTCCGCGGGGATGACCGGGATTCCGCTCGTCAGCGTGTCGCCGGAGACGTTGCCGCCGGGGCCGGACCCGGGGGCCGGTGCGGGTGCCTGCGGCGTGAGGATCGCGGTGTCGTCCGACATCCGCGGAGGTACGCCGCCGGGGCCCCCCGGCCGGGGGCCGGACGGACTGCCGGGCGCCGGCAGGCCGGCCGCACCGGGAAGCCGGTCGAGGTTCGGCGTCAGGGACGAACTTCCGGTGGCCGGGCCGGTGGTGGGCCCGGAGGGACCGGAGCCGGGGCCGGCGGGCGGCCGCACGCCGGGGCCCGGCGCGGACCGCGGACCGGCGTCCAGGTCGTCGAGGGCGCTGCGGCCCGGACGGGGGGCGCCGCCCCTGTCGCCGGGCTGCTGCGGACCGTCCGGGAAGTACGGCGCGTCCGGACGGGACGGCGCCGGGTGCCCGGAATCCCGGCCCGCGCCGGAAGGACCGCCCGAAGAGGGACCACCGGGACCGGAGCCGGGCGTCCCCGCAGCCGCGGGCGCCGCACCGGCGCCGGGCGGAGGGGCCTTGCGCGGGGCGAACCAGTCGCTTCCGCTCTTCTCCCTGGCCGGCTTCTCGGACGGGGCCTCGGAGGCCGGGCCACCGTCACGCACGTCCGGGCCGGTGCCGGGAGCCCCGCCGGACGACGGCGCGGGTGCGCCGGGCCGCAGGGTACTGCCGGTCCGCTCGGAGGCCGGACGCCCGCCGGACGCATCCGTCTCACTCATCGGCGTACGCATGACGACGGGCGGGATCGGACGCGAGCCCGGGATGTTGATCCGGATACGCGTCGTCAGCGTCGTCTCTGTTCTGGGCTCCTCGGACCGAGGCGGATCCACAGGCTCCGGAGTGTCCTCCGGCCCGTCCTGAGACGGGTGCAGCGACGGATACTGGCGTGATCCGTACGGCGGCGTACCCGATGGGTACGCGGCTCCGCCGCGCCCCTGAGGCCCGGAGGACGAACTGTCAGTTTCACGACTCAAAGCAGGTTCTCCCGATTGGCTCCGCCGCCCGTACTTCCCCCGTGCCGCAGGCCAGGGGACGGCTCGGCGCGCGCACCACCATACTGGCCGCCACCGTAAGACTCTCCGCGCCCGGGGGGAACAAGAATGCACCCACCACCGCACGGAGGGGCAATCCGGGGGCGGACATACCACATCACGCGCCAGGCCGACCGGTGGCGTCGGCCGGATACGGCAGCCGCGACATCGTGGCACAGATCACAGCCGCGGCCATCCCTCCGAGCATGAAGAGGGCCAGGCCGATCTCCTCGCCGAAGACGTAGTCGCCCTCGGGCCGCCCGCCGAGGAGGACGATGACGGCGATGAACCATCCCACCGCGGGCACCAGCGCGCCGAGCTGCGTCCTGGTCAGCACCCGGCCGCCGTAGAACAGTCCCGCGGACGCGGCGAGCGCCAGCAGCAACCCGCCCGGGAACAGGGCCGCCTGGACGAGGGTGCCGGCGAGCCCGACGGCCGCGCCCAGCACCGCGAGACCCACGTACAGGGGAATCCGCCGGGGGTTAGGGGGCGCCGCGAGGCCGGACGGCTCGGGGCTCCTGGGCGGGGCGTTGGTGCGCGGAGACTCCGACGAGGCGCGCTGCCTCTGCCTGCCGCTCATGCCCGTGCCCCCGGTGCGAGGGGCTCTTCCGGCAGGCCGGCGAAGAGGTCGCGCTCCCTTTGGCCTTCCTCCACGCCCGGGGTGCCCCGAACCAACTCGTAGTACTCGGTGGTGAAAACGGGCTGCCCGAGGTCGTTCGAAAGAGCGAAGAACGTTCCGTCCACGGCGATCTGGGTGGCGTGTGCCCGCATCGCGGCGGTCTTCGCCCCGGCGTACGCCGTGCCGTCGATCTCCGTGGTGATCCCGGCGTCGTCCACGACACCGGGTACGTCGTCGATCGCGGCGATCCCGGGGAAGGCGTCGGCGGCGGTGTCCCTCAGCCGCGCGAAGGCGTCCTCGGCCACGGAGCGGGGCACCCGGTTCCAGTAGATCTTGGCGACGGTGTGCGGGGCTCCGGCTCCGGCGTCGTACGCGGGATCGGCGGCCAGGTCCGCCGCACGCGTCGCGACGCGGTGCGCCTGGATGTGGTCGGGGTGGCCGTAGCCGCCGTCGGGGTCGTACGTCACCAGGACCTGGGGGCGCAGGGACCGGATCACCCCCACGAGGTGGCCGGCCGCCTCGTCGACGTCGGCGGCCCAGAAGGCACCCGGCCGGTGGTTCTGCTCCGTGCCCGTCATCCCGGAGTCGTGGAACCGGCCGGGACCGCCCAGGAAGCGGTGGTCGGTGACCCCGAGCTTCCGCATGGCGGCTTCGAGTTCACCCGCGCGGTGTTCGCCCAGGCCGCCCTCCCGGTCCGCTGCGAGATGCGCGAGACCGGGCGGGATGACCTCACCCTCCTCGCCGAGGGTGCACGTCACCAGGGCGACGTGGGCGCCCTCGGCCGCGTATCTGGCCATGGTGGCGCCGTTGATGATCGACTCGTCGTCGGGGTGGGCGTGCACCAGGAGCAGACGGCGGGCGGGAAGGTCCTTCATGGGACCACCCTACGAGCAGGCGGCCCCACGGACCGAACGCCCACGGTGTTCCGGGGCGCCCGTCAGAACTTGATCCCCCCGATCATGCCTGCCACGTTCGACGTCACCTCCGAGATGGTCGGGGCGATCGACGAGCTCGCGAGGTAGAACCCCAGCAACATGCAGACCACCGCGTGTCCGCCCTTCAGTCCGGATTTCCGGATCAGCAGGAAGACGACGATCGCCAGCAGCACCACCGCCGAAATCGAGAGTGCCACGGCGGTTCACCTCCATCAGTACGGTCGGGACGGGCAGCACACATGGAGCCAGCGGGTTCTTACCCACCGAGCGCTACGGATCATAACTATCCGTGCCGACGCATTGATCGGGGCACAGCAGCACGAGGGGCGCACGGACCGCCCGCCGAGGGCTAGGTTCGGTGCCATGACCTCGCAGAAGCTGTCTTTTCCCCGCCAGCACGCCCGGACCCAGAGGTTCACTCTCGGCGCACCGCGGGCTTTCACCGTCTCACCGGATGGGACGCGGGTGCTCTTCCTCCGCTCGTCCTCCGGCAGCGACCGGGCGACTCGGCTGATGGTGCTGGACACCACCACGGGAGAGGAGCGGGTCGCCGCCGATCCCGTGGCCCTGCTGGGTGGTTCGGTGGAGAAGCTGTCGCCGCAGGAGCGGGCGCGGCGCGAGCGGACCCGGGAGGGTTCGGCGGGCATCGTGGGCTACTCGGTGGACGACGCGGCCGAGTTGGCCGCCTTCGCCCTCTCCGGAAAGGCGTACGTCGCCGAGCTGAGGGCGGGCACGGCGCGCGCCCTGCCGGTGCCGGGCCCGGTGATCGATCCCCGCCCCTCCCCCGACGGCCGGCACATCGCCTACGTCGCGCGGGGCACGCTGCGCGTCGTGGGGGCGGAGGGAGACGGTGACCGGCCGGTCGCCGAACCGGAGGACGCCCACACCTCGTACGGCCTCGCGGAGTTCATCGCGGCCGAGGAGATGAGCCGCTACCGCGGTTTCTGGTGGTCGCCGGACTCGGACCGCCTGCTGGTCGCGCGGGTCGACGACAGCGCCGTACAGCGGTGGTGGATCGCCGATCCCGCGCACCCCGGGAACAAGCCCGCGGAGGTGCGCTATCCGGCGGCGGGAACGGCCGACGCGGAGGTGCGGCTCTTCGTGACCGACCTGGACGGGAACCGCACGGAGGTGGTCTGGGACCGGTCCCGCTTCCCCTATCTGGCGCGGGTGCACTGGTCCTCGCACGGCGCCCCGCTGCTGCTGGTGCAGGCCCGTGACCAGCGCAGCCAGCGGTATCTGGCCGTCGACACCGAGAGCGGCGCGACCCGCACGGTGCACGTCGACGAGGACGACGTCTGGCTCGACCTCTTCGCCGGGGTGCCCGCCTGGGCGCCCGACGGTCAGCTCGTACGGGTCGCCGACGAGGGGGGCGCACGCGTGCTCTCGGTCGGGGACAGGCCGCTGACCGGCGGCCGGCTGCACATCCAGGCGGTCCTGGACGTCGGGGAGTCGGACATCCTGGTGCAGGCCGTCGCGGGCGAGGACGCCGCGGACCCGGAGACCGGGCAGAGCCATGTGTACCGGGTCAACGAGCTGGGCGTGGAGCGCGTCAGCGAGGGCGTCGGGGTCCACTCCGCGGTGCGCGGGGGCGGCGTGACGGTGCTGGTGTCGGCTTCTCCGGAGTACCCGGGAACGGCCGTACAGGTACTGCGTGACGGCAAGCGGATCGCCACCGTGGCGAACCTCGCCCAGGAGCCGGTCCTGACCGCGAGGGTCCGGCTGACAGAGGGGGGCGCACGGCGGATTCCGTGCGCCGTGTTGCTCCCCACCGGCTACAGGGAATCAGACGGGCCGCTTCCGGTCCTGATGGATCCGTACGGCGGCCCGCACGGACGCCGGGTGGTCGCCGCCCACAACGCGCATCTCACGTCGCAGTGGTTCGCGGACCACGGTTTCGCCGTGGTCGTCGCGGACGGCCGGGGCGCGCCGGGACGTTCGCCCGGCTGGGAGAAGGCGGTCCGGGACGATTTCACCCTCACACTCGACGACCAGGTCGAGGCGCTGCACGCGCTGGCCGCCCGCTTCCCCCTGGACCTCTCGAAGGTGGCGATGCGCGGCTGGTCGTACGGCGGCTACCTCTCCGCCCTCGCGGTGCTGCGGCGCCCCGACGTCTTCCACGCGGCCGTCGTCGGCGCGCCGGTGACGGACTGGCGGCTCTACGACACCCACTACACCGAGCGCTATCTCGGCGACCCGGCGAAGCAGCCCGAGGTGTACGCCCGCAGCTCCCTGGTGACCGACGAGGGGCTCTCCGGACCCGCCGGCGTGGCACGGCCCATGATGATCGTCCACGGAATGGCCGACGACAACGTGGTGGTCGCCCACGCGCTGAAGCTCTCGTCCGCGCTGCTGTCCGCCGGACGCCCTCACGAGGTCCTGCCGCTGAGCGGGGTGACGCACATGACGCCACAGGAACAGGTCGCCGAGAATCTGCTGCTGCTCCAGGTGGACTTCCTCAGGCGGTCCCTGGGGCTGCCCCGGCCGTAGGGCCTGGCTACCAGCCGGGCGGCGGGGACGCGGGCTGCGGCGGGGTGCCTGCGCCGCCGCCCGGCGGCCGGCCGTGGCCGGGCGGAGCGCTCGGCGGGTACCCGTAGCCCTGCGGGTAGCCGTAGCCCGTGGCTCCGCCCCAGGGTGAGCCGATGGTCCAGACGCCCGGCAGCCGCAGGACGAGCGTGACCAGTCCGGTGGCCACCAGCGCGGACGCGGCGACAGGGGAGCGCAGCGCGGCGATCAGGGCGAGCACGTGGACGACGAGGAGCATGGGATCGGCCTGCGGGGTGGCGGGCTGCTTCTTCGGCCATCCGTCCGAGTAACCGGCCCGGTAACGCAGCAGCGAGCGGATCGCCGACGGCCCGCAGATCCCGCACGATCCAGCCCGCGACGACGGCCGCGAGCACGGCGCAGAGCACCGCTCCGGTGACTCCGGCTCCCCGTGTGAGTATCACCCCAGCGATACTCCACCGCGGTCCGCCGATGGACAAGGGGACCTGTGGGGCGGCGGGGTGGGAAACCGGCCGGGGCGACGTGATGAACGCCCCGGCCGGTTCACGGCACCCGCACGGCCGTACGTTCACCATGGTGGGACGTTCGTATATCGGCGTGGCGACGGTCGAGTTGCCTGTGTGTTAACGGATCTGAGGCCCGTTCACCAGCCCTCGTCAGCCGGGATCCGGCCCTTCGGGATCCCCTTCGCCCGGGGACGACGGCGGCGGCTCCTCGTCCTCGGGCGTCTCCCGAAGCCCTTCCGGCGGCACCACCTGCTTCTCCTCGGCGAAGTGGCAGGCCGAGTCGTGCCGGGCCGGTGTCTCCGATTCCCGGAAGACCGCCGGTACGGCCAGCAGCGGCACCTCGAGCCGGCACCGCTCCTGCGCCTTCCAGCAGCGGGTGCGGAAGCGGCAGCCGGACGGGATGTTCGCCGGGGAGGGCACGTCTCCGTGCAGGATGATCCGTTCGCGGTGCTCACGGGCCGTCGGGTCGGGCACCGGGACGGCCGACAGCAGGGCCTGGGTGTACGGGTGCGTCGGGTGGTCGTAGATCTCCTCGTCCGTGCCGATCTCGACGATGCGGCCGAGGTACATGACGCCGACCCGGTCCGAGATGTGCCGGACGATGGACAGGTCGTGCGCGATGAACAGGAAGCTCAGGTCGAATTCGGCCTGCAGCCGGTCCAGCAGGTTGACGACCTGGGCCTGGACCGACACGTCGAGCGCGGAGACCGGCTCGTCCGCGACGATGATCTCCGGGTTGAGCGCGAGGCCGCGTGCGATCCCGATGCGCTGGCGCTGGCCGCCGGAGAACTGGTGCGGATAGCGGTTGATGTACTCCGGGTTCAGACCGACGACGTCGAGCAGGTCCTGGACCTTCCGCAGCCGGCTCCCCTTGGGCGCCACCTCGGGGTGGATCTCGTAGGGCTCCCCGATGATGTCGCCGACCGTCATCCGGGGGTTCAGCGAGGTGTACGGGTCCTGGAACACCATCTGGATGTTGCGGCGCACGGCCTTCAGCGCGCGGCCGGACAGCTTCGTGACGTCCTCGCCCTTGTAGCGGATCACGCCCCCCGTCGGAGGCTCGAGGTGCACGAGCATCTTGGCGACGGTCGACTTGCCGCAGCCGGACTCCCCCACGATGCCGAGCGTCTCGCCGGCCGCCAGGTCGAAGTCCACGCCGTCGACGGCCTTGACCGAACCGACCTGCTTCTTGAAGAGGATGCCCCTGGTCAGCGGGTAGTGCTTGACCAGGCCGCGCACCTCCAGGATCGGGTCCCCCCCGGCGTACGGCTTCGTACGGCCCGCCTCCCGCGCCTCGGAGAGCAGCGTGGAGCCCCCCGCGGCGTCCTCGCGTCCGGTGTCCTCAGCGTGCATCGAGCGTCTCCTTCCAGAAGTGGCAGGCGCTCCGGCGTTCCTCGTCCACGGTGTAGAGCGGCGGCACGTCCGTGCGGCACACGGCCTGGGCCATGGGGCAGCGCGGGTGGAAGGCGCAGCCGGGCGGGATGTGGAGCAGGTTGGGCGGCAGCCCCTTCACCGCGTACAGCTCCCCGCCCTTCTGGTCCAGCCGGGGGATCGAACGGAGCAGGCCCTTGGTGTACGGGTGGGCGGGCGCCCTGTAGATCGCGTGCACGGGCGAGGTCTCCACGATCCGGCCGGCGTACATCACCGCGATCTTGTCGGCGACGTCGGCGACCACGCCGAGGTCGTGGGTGATGAGGATGAGCCCCATGTTGAGCTCGCGCTGGAGTTCGGCGAGGAGGTCCATCACCTGGGCCTGGACGGTCACGTCGAGGGCGGTGGTGGGTTCGTCCGCGATGATCAGCGACGGCTCGAGCGCCATCGCCATGGCGATCATGATGCGCTGGCGCATGCCGCCGGAGAACTGGTGCGGGTAGTCACCGACCCGCTCCCGGGCGGCGGGGATGCGCACCCGGTCCATCAGCTCGATGGCTTTGGCCCTGGCGTCCCCCCGGGACATCCCGCGGTGCACGACGAACATCTCGCCGAGCTGCTGGCCGACGCTCAGCACCGGGTTCAGCGAGGACAGGGCGTCCTGGAAGATCATGGCCATCTCCTGGCCACGGATCCTGCGGCGCTCCTCGGGCTTGAGCTTCAGCAGGTCGCGGTCCCGGAAGAGGATCTCGCCCCCGCTGATCCTTCCCGGCGGCATGTCGAGGATGCCCATGACCGCCTGGGCGGTGACGGACTTGCCCGAGCCGGACTCCCCGAGGACGGCGAGCGTCTCGCCCTCGGCCACCGAGTAGTTGACCCCGTTGACAGCCTTGGCCACGCCGTCCCGGGTGTGGAACTCCACGTGCAGATCGCGCACTTCGAGCAACATGGCAGCGGGCTCCTCAGCGCAGCTTGGGGTCGAGGGCGTCGCGCACCGCGTCGCCGAGCATGATGAACGCGAGCACGGTCACGGCCAGCGCGCCGGCGGGCCACAACAGCATATGCGGCGCGTTACGGACGTACTGGGAGGCAGCGGAGATGTCGATGCCCCAGGAGACGGCCGGCGGTTTCAGGCCGACCCCGAGATAGGAGAGGGTCGCCTCCAGCGAGATGTACGTCCCCAGGGCGATGGTCGCGACGACGATGACGGGGGCGATGGCGTTGGGCGTGATGTGGCGCAGCATCATCCGCGAGTTGGAGGCTCCCAGCGCCCTGGCGGCCTGGACGTAGTCGTTCTGCTTGGCCGTGATGACGGAGCCGCGTGAGATACGGGCGATCTGGGGCCAGCCCAGCAGCACGATGAAGCCGATCACCGGCCAGACGGTGGAGCTGGTGACGACGGACAGGAAGACCAGGCCCCCGAGGACCACGGGGATACCGAAGAAGACGTCCGTGATGCGGGAGAGCACGGCGTCCCACACCCCGCCGAAGAAGCCGGCGAGACCGCCCAGTACGCCGCCGAGCAGCGAGACTCCGAGGGTGGACAGGACACCGACGGTCACCGAGGTCCGCGCGCCGTAGACGGTGCGGGTGTAGACGTCGCAGCCCTGTCCGTCGTAGCCGAAGGGGTGCCCGGGCTGGGAGCCCTCCTGGGCCTTGGCGAGGTCGCAGTCGAGCGGGTCCTGGTCGGTGATCAGCGACGGCCAGATCGAGATGATCACCAGGAAGAGGATGACCAGCCCGGAGACGATGAAGACGGGGTTGCGGCGCAGGTCGCGCCAGGCGTCGGACCACAGGCTGCGCGGCTTGCCGGCGGGCCCGGTGCCGTCCGGACCGCCGGGCGTCTTCTCCAGTGTGGTGCCCTCGTCGACGGCGAGGTCCATGGCCCCGCCCGCTCCGGCCCCCGAGATCGCTCCGTTGCCCGTCGTCCCGTCCCACGGCTTCTGCTCAGGCATAGCGGATCCTCGGGTCGAGTACGGCGTACAGGAGGTCGACGATCAGGTTCGCCGCCAGGAAGACGAGGACCAGGACGGTGACGAACCCGACGACGGTCTGGGAGTTCTGGCGCAGGATGCCCTGGTAGAGCTGGTAGCCGACCCCGTGGATGTTGAAGATCCGCTCGGTGACGATCGCCCCGCCCATCAGGGCACCCACGTCGGTTCCGATGAAGGTGACCACGGGGATGAGGGAGTTGCGCAGCAGGTGCCGCACGACCACCCGCCGCCGGGGCAGCCCCTTGGCGACGGCGGTGCGGACGTAGTCGGCGCGTGCGTTCTCGGCGATCGAGGTCCGGGTGAGCCGGGTGACGTAGGCCAGGGACACGGACGCCAGGACCAGCCCGGGGACGATGAGCTCGTCGAGCGGTGCCTCGGAGGAGACGGACGGCTTGATGATGCCCCACTCCACGCCGAGGAGGAGCTGGAGCAGGAGGCCGGTGACGAAGGTCGGTACGGCGATGACGACCAGGGTCAGGATCAGCACGGAGGTGTCGACGGGCCGGCCGCGGCGCAGTCCGGTGACGACGCCGAGGCTGATGCCGATGACGATCTCGAACACGATCGCGACGATGGTCAGCCGGATGGTGATGGGGAAGGCGGTGGCCATCAGTTCGGTGACCTTCTGCCCGTTGAAGGCCGTGCCGAAGTCACCGGTGAAGATGTTGCCCATGTAGGTCAGGTACTGCTGCCAGACCGGCTTGTCGAGGCCGAACTCGGTGCGCAGCTGGGCGGCGGTCGCCGGGTCGCACTGGCGGTCACCGCAGAGGCCCGCGATGGGGTCGCCCATCACGTTCACCATGAGGAAGATCAGCAGCGTGGTGCCGAAGAAGACGGGGATCATCTGCAGCAGCCGCCGGATCACATAACGTCCCATGAGGGGCTCCGGGGGTCGGGGCGAGCGGGCGGACGGACCGGAAAGCCGGGGGCCGGTGCGGGACGCCGCACCGGCCCCCGGCTTCAGGGGGTCACTTGACCTTGATCTGGTCGTACACCGGGACGCTGAAGGGGTTCAGCGAGACGTTCTCGACCCTGTCCGAATAGCCCGCGCTGCCGTTCTGGTACCAGAGCGGGATGACGGGCATCTGGTCGACGAGGACCTTCTCGGCGTCCTGGAAGGTGGTGACGGCCTTGGCCTTGTCGCTCTCCGCGTTGGCCTTGTCGACCAGGTCGTCGAACTTCTGGTCGCTCCACTTGCCGTCGTTGGACGGGGCGTTGGTGTAGTAGAGCGGCTGCAGGAAGTTCTGGATGAGCGGGTAGTCCATCTGCCAGCCCGCACGCCAGGCCCCGGTCAGCTTCTGCGTGGAGACCTGGCTGCGGAAGTCGGCGAAGGTACCGACGGGCCCGCCGACGCACGCCTTGTTGTTCCCCATGACGTTGTTGATGCTGTTGCAGACCGCGTCGACCCACTCCTTGTGGGAGCCGGTGTCCGCGTTGTACGAGATCTTCAGCTGGCCGCCGGGGATGCCGCCGCCCTCCTGGATCAGCTTCTTGGCCTCCGCCTTGTCGTACTCGCACGCGGAGCCGCAGAGTCCCTTCTTGAAGCCGCCCTCCTCACCGAGGACCGGGGAGGTCCAGTCGGAGGCGGGGGTGCGGGTCTTCTGGAAGATCTGGTTGGTGATCTGGTCGCGGTTGATCGCCATCGACAGGCCCTGGCGGACCTTGACCGCGTCGGGGGTGTCCCATGCCTTCTCGTAGAACGGGAAGGCGAGCGTCTGGATGATGCCGGCGGGTGTGTTGATGTACCGGTCGCCCAGGTCGGCCTTCACGTTCTTGAGCTGCGCCGCCGGGACGTCGTCGACCAGGTCGAGGTTGCCCGCGGTCAGGTCGGTGTAGGCGGTGTTGTTGTCGGTGTAGACCTTGAGGTCGATGCCGCCGTTCTGCGCCTTGTCGGAGCCGGGGTAGTCGTCCCACCGGCGCAGGTTCATCGAGGAGCCCTTGGCGTACTGGTCGATCGTGTAGGGACCGTTGCCGATCGGCTTGGAGAGCCAGGCGTCGTGGTCGGAGTAGAAGGCCTTGGGCAGCGGCACGAAGGCCGCGTAGCCGAGGGTGTCGGGCCAGAGCGAGAACTTCTGCGACAGCTTGGCCGTGAAGGTCGTGCCGTTGACCACCTTGAGGCCGGAAAGGGTGCCGGCGGTCGCGCTGCCGGACTCGGGGTGGACCTTGTCGTAGCCGTCGATGTACTGGAAGAAGTAGGCGTTCTTCTGGTTGTTCTTCAGCGCGGCGCCGTAGTTCCACGCGTCGACGAAGGACTTCGCGGTGATCTTCTCACCGTTGCTGAAGGTCCAGTTGTCCTTGATCGTGATGGTGAAGTTCTGGGAGTCGGTCGACTCGATCTTCTCGGCGATCTCGTTCTGGGCCTCGCCCGTCTTGGGGTCGTACCGCACGAGCCCCCGGAAGACCATGTCGAGGACCTTGCCGCCCTGCACCTCGTTGGTGTTCGCCGGCTCCAGCGGGTTCTGCGGATCGCCCCAGGACGAGCTCACGATCCCGTCGGCGCCACCGCCACCGCCGCTGTCCCCTCCACCGCAGGCCGTGGCCGTCAGGGCGACGGCTGCGGCACATGCGGCCCACCTGGCTCGTGTGGCTCCGCGCATGGAGTGCCTCCTAGGTGTCCCTTGAGTTGCCCAATGCCCCATATCACCCCATCAGCCATTCCGTCGCACGTTCACTACGGCCGTCCGTGGCGCCCGGGGCCGAGGGGACCCCGAAGAGGGCTGCCGGTCCCCTGCGAAACTGTGGCGGTCCGGCATCGGCGAACAGCGGGGGCACACATGACGGCACGTCCGGAGCACGGGACACCGGCCGGCGGCTTGATCATCTTCTTGAACGGCACCTCGAGCTCCGGCAAGTCGAGCATCGCCCGGGAGCTTCTCGGCGTCCTCGGCGAGACGTACTTCCACATGCCGGTGGACGCCTTCCACGCCATGCGCCGGGGCCCCGAGCTCCCCCGCGACGAGCTCGCCGCCATGCTCGAACGCACCTGGAGAGGATTCCACCGGGCGGTCGCCGGCATGGCCGCGGCAGGGAACAACATCGTGGTCGATCACGTCTTCAGCGAGCCGTGGCGCCTCCATGACTGCCTCGGCCTCTTCACCCCCCGCGACGTCGTCCTCGTCGGGGTCCACTGCTCCCTGCCCGAGCTGGAACGGCGCGAGCGGGCTCGGGGCGATCGCCCGGCAGGACTGGCCGCCCGGCAGTTCGACCGCGTCCACGCCCACGGCATCTACGACGTCGAGTGCGACACCGGGTGGGCGAGTGCCTCGGAGTGCGCCCGGCGGATCGCGGAGTTCCTTCCCGGGCGGCCGCGCCCGACCGCGTTCGAGCGGATGAGGGCGGAGCCGGGCCCACCGCCACCGGGGGCACCGGGGCCGCTCCGGGCAGGAACGCCGTAGCCGCGAACGCGTCCGGGGGGCCGGGACGCCTGAAGCGTCCCGACCCCCCGGACCTGCGACCGGAGCCTACGGCTACTCGGTGTCCGCGTCCTTCTCGAGCTGCGCGAGCGCGGGGTCGAGAACGATGTCCGCGCCGGTCTTCGCGGTCGTCGGGTCCTCCGGGAAGTGGCAGGCCGTCAGGTGGCCTTCGCGGTTGCCGGAGATCTGGACCAGCGGCGGCTCCTCCGTCGCACACTTGTCCTGAGCCTTCCAGCAACGGGTGCGGAAGCGGCAGCCGGACGGCGGATTGACGGGCGAGGGCACGTCGCCCTCGAGCCGGATCCGCTCCTTGCTCGCGCTGTCCACGTCCGCCTCGGGAACGGCGGACAGCAGGGCGTGGGTGTAGGGGTGCCGGGGCCGGTTGTAAAGGGAGTCGCGGTCGGCGACCTCCACCACCTTGCCCAGGTACATCACGGCCACGCGCTCGGAGAAGTGCCGGACGATGGCCAGGTCGTGGGCGATGAAGACGAAGGCGATGCCCATCTCCCGCTGAACCTTCTGCAGAAGGTTCACCACCTGCGCCTGGATCGAGACGTCCAGGGCCGACACCGGCTCGTCCGCCACGATCAGCTTCGGCTGGAGCGCGAGGGCGCGCGCCACTCCGATGCGCTGGCGCTGGCCGCCGGAGAACTCGTGCGGGAAGCGGTTGTAGTGCTCGGGGTTCAGACCGACGAGCTCCAGCAGCTCCCGTACCCGGTTCTCCCGGCCACCGGCCGGGTTGATGCCGTTGACCTCCATCGGGCTCTTGATGATGGTGCCGACGGTCTGCCGCGGGTTCAGCGAGGAGTACGGGTCCTGGAAGATCATCTGGATCTCGGACCGGATCGGGGCCAGCTGCCGGCGCCCGGCGTGGGTGATGTCCTGGCCCCGGTAGGTGATCTTCCCGCCGGTCGGTTCGAGCAGGCGGGTCATCATCCTTCCGGTGGTCGACTTACCGCAGCCGGACTCGCCGACGAGGCCGAGGCTCTCGCCCTCGTACACCGACAGGTCGATGCCGTCGACGGCCTTGACGGCGCCGACCTGGCGCTTGAAGGGGAAGCCGCCGTAGATCGGGAAATGCATGGCCATGCCCTCGACCGAGAGCAGTTCGCGACGTTCACGAACCCCGTCCGTGGAACCCTGCTGTTCAGGCAGAGTGACGTTTTCACTCATGTCTCTGCGTCTCTCCTAGCCCAGCCGGGGCTTGATGTCGTCGATGAAGATCGTGCGCTTCTGCTCCGGCGTCAAGTGGCAGGCTGCCGCCCGGCCCTCGGCCAGTGACGGCCGCTCGGTGCCGCACAGTCCCCCGTCGACCTTCTCGGCGAAGGCACAACGCGGATGGAACGCGCAGCCCGAAGGCGGGTTGAGAAGGCTCGGAGGCGAGCCGGGGATCGGCATGAGCGCCTCGTTGATGTCACCGCCCAGCCGCGGCATCGAGCTCAGCAGACCCCAGGTGTAGGGGTGCTTGGGCTGCTGGAGCACCTCACGGACGGTGCCGCGCTCGACGGCCCTGCCCGCGTACATCACCAGCAGGTCGTCCGCCATGTTGGCGATGACCCCGAGGTCGTGGGTGATGAAGATGATCGCGGAACCGAACTCCTGCTGCAGGTCCTTGAGCAGGTCGAGGATCTGGGCCTGCACCGTCACGTCGAGCGCGGTGGTCGGCTCGTCCGCGATCAGCAGATCGGGGTTGCACATCAGCGACATGGCGATCATGGCGCGCTGCCGCATACCACCGGAGAACTGGTGCGGGTAATCGTCGAAGCGCAGGGCGGGCTGCGGGATACCGACCTTGGTCAGCATCTCGATGGCCCTGGCCTTGGCCTCCTTGCGCGAGGCACCCGTGTGCTTCCGGAACGGCTCGGCGAGCTGTCTTCCCACGGTGTAGTACGGGGAGAGCGCCGTCAGCGGGTCCTGGAAGATCATCGCGGCCCGGTTTCCGCGGAGCCGCTCCATCTCCTTCTCCGAGGCCGCGATCAGGTTCTTGCCGTCCAGCAGGATCTCTCCCGTGACGTCCGAACTCTGCGGATTGTGCAGCCCGAGGACGGCCAGGTTGGTCACGGACTTGCCGGATCCCGACTCACCCACGATACCGAGCGTCTTGCCCCGCTCGACGTCGAACGAGAGCCCGTCGACCGCCTTGACGACGCCGTCCTCGGTGGAGAACCGCACCCGCAGGTCGCGTACCGAGAGGAAGGCGTCCGGCCCGGTCGGGGCCGGAGTGTCTTCGGTCTTGGTCAGTGTGGTCACGGTCGTTCTCCTAGGCGAGGCGCACGCGCGGGTCGATGTAGGCGTATGCGAGGTCGACGATGATGTTCAGGATCAGGATGAAGAAGGCTCCGAACAGCATCACCCCCATGGTCACCGGAAGGTCCTTGGTCAGCGAGGACTCCACCGCGAGACGCCCGATACCTGCCAGGTCGAAGGTGAACTCGGTGACCACACCGCCGGCGAGGAGTCCGCTGAGGTCCATGCCGAGGATGGTGACGATGGGAGCGAGCGAGCCTCGCCAGGCGTAGCGGAAGAAGACGTACCGCTGAGGCATGCCCTTGGCGCGTGCCGTGCGGACGTGCTCTTCCTGGAGCTGTTCGATCATCGTGGAGCGCGACATACGGGTGTACTGCGCGGTGAAGATCGTCGCCATGACGGCCCACGGGATCAGCAGCGCGAGGGCCCACTTGAGCGGGTTGTCGAGGAACGGCAGGTACTTCGGATTCTCCATCCAGCCCGTGCTGTAGACGAAGATGCCGAGGACGATCGGACCGAGGAAGTAGATCTGGAACGAGCTGAGCACCATCGAGGCGCCGCTGACAGCCTTGTCCAGGGCGGTACCGCGCTTCCACGCCGCGAGCAGACCCGAGCCGAGGCCGATCACCAGGAAGATCACCAGGGCGCCGACGGTCAGCGACAGCGTCAGCGGGAACCGGTCCATGATCGAGTCCCACACGAAGTCACCGGTGCTGAAGGACTGTCCGAGGCACGGAGCCGCGCAGTGTCCGACGGCGAAGTCACGGCCGGCGACGATACCGCGCATGAACTCCCAGAACTGCGTGGTGATGGGCTTGTCGAGGCCGAGGTTCTCACGGATGACCGCAATGTTCTCCGGCGAGCAGTTCTTGCCGCAGGAGAGCTGGGCGAAGTCCTGAGGGATTGTGTAGAACAGGAAGAACGTGAAGGCGCCGATCAGGAACATGATGACGACTGCGCCGGTCAACCTGCGGATGAGGAACTGAAGCATCGCGGGAGGCTGCTCTCTTCGGAAGCGGCGGGTTGTAAGGAGGGGTCCGTGGGGGTGCGCTCCGCCTGGCGCGCACCCCCACGGAGTAGCCGATCTGAGGTGTTACGGCTTCTTCAGGTACAGACGGTTGATGTCGATGTAGCTCGAGTTGGTGCTGTACCGGGCGCCGCCGATGTTGGAACCGAAGAGCTGGAGCTGCTTCGAGTAGTAGACCGGGGCGGCCGGGTTGATCTCCTCGACGATGCGCTTGTGCGCCTCTTCCCACTTCTTGGCCGCGGCCTCGGGCTCGAGGACCAGCGCCTCCTGGATGAGGCTGTTGACCTTGGAGTCGTTGATGTGGGAGTAGTTCGGCTGACCGTCGGCGACCAGGGTGCCGTCGTAGACCGGGGTGACGACCGTGGACTGGGAGGCCCAGTCCTGACCCCAACCGGTCATGTACAGGTCGAAGCCGTTGTCGATCTTGCCGATCTGCTCGTAGAAGGTCGCGCGGTCGATCTCCTTGGCCTGGACATCGAAGCCGACCTTGGCGAGCGCGTCCTTGATGATGACCATCTGCTTCTGGCCACGCGGGGTGTTGGAGTAGGCGTAGGTGAGCTTCGTGCCCTCGGCGACACCCGCCTCCTTCAGCAGCGCCTTGGCCTTCGCCGGGTCACCGTTGGGCTTCTTCAGCTTGCCGAACGGGTCGTACGTCGCGTCGTAGCCCGGCAGGGTCGGCGCGAACAGACCGCCGGCGAGCTCGCCGCCGTACTTGCCGCCGTCAGCCTGGATCATGGACTGGTTCGGGATCGCGTAGGTGATCGCGTCGCGGACCTTCTTGTCCTTGAGGCGGTCCAGGTTGAAGCTCATCTGCCACACGTAGGGCTGGTAGCCCTTGATCGTGCGCTTGTTGACCGCCGCGTCACGGATCACCGAAGACGTCTGCGCCGGGTCCACGGAGTCCGTGAACTGCATGGCGTTCTTCGCTTCGCCCTGGTCGGCGATCAGACGCTTGGTCTGGCTGGGCTGGTCGATCGTGGTGGTGAAGTCGTAGCCGTCCACGTACTGGTGGCGAACGGCGTCCGTCTTCGGGTCCCAGTTGGTGTTCTTGACCAGCTTCAGGGACTTGCCGGACTTGTACTCGGCGATCTTGTACGGGCCGAGCGACTTGGGAGCCTTGTCGTACTTCTCCTTCGTGTCCGCCTTCTCGGGCACGATGGCGTAACCGGCCATGGAGAGCGCCTGGGGCAGGTCCGGACGCGGCTTGTCGAAGTTGAAGACGATCGTCTTCTCGTCCGGGGTCGACAGCACGCTGTCGGGAAGGTGCTTGCCCTTGTACGGGCCGTCCGGCAGCGCCTTGCGGTAGTCCGAGCCCGAGAGCCAGGTCTGGACGAAGGACGGGCCGTCGAAGATGACCTTCGAGTACTGACGCTCGAAGGTGTGACGGACGTCGGCCGAGGTGATGGCGTTGCCGTCCTCGTCCTTGATGCCGTCCTTCAGCGTGTACGTCCAGGTCTTGCCGCCGTTGGAGGACTTGCCGGCGTCGGTGGCGATGTCACCGACGACCGTCAGGTTGCCCTTGTCGTCCTCCTGGTAGTTCGTCAGCTTGCGGTGGACCAGGTTGGCGAACTGGCCCGCGTCGCTGACGTAGATCTGACCCGGGTCCATGTGGGACAGGTCGGACTGCGTGTAGATGTTGATCATGCCGCCGGGCTTGGCGCCCGGGACCTCGGCCGCCGGGCCGGTCGAGTCAGCGGCCTCGCCGTAGACGACAGGCTTCGACTGGGACGCGGCGTCCTTCTGGGACTTGGACTCGTCCTTTGCGTCCTTGCCACTGTCCTTCGAGCAGCCGGTGAGCGCCAGCGAACCGGCAGCGGCCGCGACGACGATGACGCGTGCGGAACGCGATCGAATGGGATTCATGATGCTCTGTGCACCTACCTGTCGGTTGTTATCCAGAGAAGTGCTGCCTGACCGTCCGGTTGCCCGGTGCGGGGGCGGCAGCCACCCCCGCCCATGGACGTCACCGTCCGGTCTTGGGGTCGAACGCGTCCCGGACCGAGTCACCAAGGAGGTTGAAGCACAGAACGAAAACCACCATGGCAATGCCCGGGAAGAACATGAAGGCCGGATCCTGCTCGTAGATCTCGGCACCGATCGCGAACATCCGGCCCCAGTCGGGTGTCGGCTCGACGAAGCCGACACCGACGAAGGAGAGGAACGCGATGCTCAGGATGGAGCTGGGCAGGGTGTATGTGCCCTGCACGAGGATCGGCGTCACGATGTTCGGCAGGATCTCCTTGCGCACGATCCGCCACCGCGAGGCGCCCGAGACCTTGGCCGCCTCCACGAACTCCCGCTCACGCAGGGAGAGCACGGAACCGCGGACCAGACGGGCCATGCCCATCCAGCCGAGGAACCACATCACCAGGAGGATCGCGACGGCGCGCATGTACGTGGGCGTCTCGTCCGTCGGTGAGACGAACAGCGCGGTCACGACCGGCATGAAGGCGATGAAGAAGAGCTGGCTGGGGAAGGAGAGGAAGAAGTCGGTGACACGGCCGAGCCAGTAGTCGACCTTTCCTCCGAAGTACCCGCCCACCATGCCGATGAGCACGCCCGTGAAGACGCTGAGCACCGTCAGGACCAGGGCCATGTACAGCGACGTCCGCATGCCGTAGAGCAGCATGGTGAAGACGTCCCGGCCCAGGTTCGGCTCGACACCGAACCAGAAGTCCCCGGACATCCCGCCGAAGGAGCCCGAGGGCATGGCGAAGTCGTCGAGCAGGAACGGGTAGTCCGGCTCCTGCGCGTAGAGCGTGTACGGGTCCTTGCCGTACAGGCTGGAGATCACCGGGGCGAGCGCAGCAATGGCGAAGTAGAAGATCACTACGACCGCGGAGATCATGCCGGTGCGGTCGCGCTTGAAGCGCATCCACATCAGCTGCCCCGGGGACCGGCCTGCGGGAGCACCGGTCTCAACGGCCTTGCTGTTCGCCGGGGTCTCATCGTCCAAGGCGACAGAGGCCGTGGCGTCCTCGGCCTCGATTGGACTGGTCATGATGCGTCCATTCACAAATGTCGGGTACCGGCGCCCGGTCAGGCCGCGCGGTGGAGTTCGGTTCACTCACTGCGTCATGCCTGCTGTGTGGCGGCCCCTCCGAGCCGGCCGCATCCTGTGACCGGGTGCGGCGGCACGACTGTCCGCCTGTCGGGAATTACCTCAGGACTCAACAGTCGAAGGAGCGCCAACAGGAGTGGGTTTCACTCCCGGACGCGCGTAGAGCGAGTGGGACGGGCCGGAACGCCGTCAGGCGTCGCCGACCACAGGACCGGGTGAGCCGAGATGTACGAAACCGTGCGGTCGCGCCGTACCGGACGGCTCGACCGCGTTATTACCCAGGGCGGCGCACATGGGTTCCTCCTCGTGAGTCCACGTAAAACAGTTGCGGCACCTGCTGCCCGTCGACACCCCTGACGACGGGAAGAGGGACACACCGTGTGCTCGCGAGCCGACACCTTCGCAGTGCGTGACCCGTTGACCCGAGCTCAACTGAGCCAACTATTGAGCACAGTCGGGCCGTAAACCACACTTAAAGGGTCTCGGTTTGACAACATCAGGAGACCCCGGATGGTCAAAATTCGGACAAAGTGATCCTAGACAGACACGCCCGAAACGGACCGTTAACACACGCTCCGGTGAACCATGCACGATATCCGGACGTCTGACGCGGGAAAACGGGTTGCGCACCCACGGTCGCGGGGGTGGGGCACCGGGGCGACGGAGCGCCCCCGGCACCCCGTCGAACTCGGGTCACCGGGGGCGCGGCCATGCCTCGGGCCAGGAGGTCAGCAGTACTTCTTCTCGGCGACCGCCGGGGAGGTCTTGGGCGGCTTGGTGGCGCAGCGCACCCCGCCCTCGGTGGAGACCGTCCAGCTCTGGGCCTTGCCGTAACGGCCCGTCTTGATCCACTTCGTACCGCGGTCGCAACGGTGCTGCGTGTAGTAGCCCTTGGCCTTCTTCGTGCCGGCGTAGAAGACGTAGGTGCCGTCCTTCGTCACCCGGAAGCTGACGGACTCGGACTTCTCACGCGTCCAGCTTGCCCTCGGCCATCAGCTCCAGGCCCAGGGAGCCCTCCAAGCCGGCCATGACGACCGTCCCGCTCACCTTCGCCCCGGCCGTCGCGGTCACCGAGGCGCCGACCTCGGTCACCTTCTGCGCACTGTACGTCTTGGTGGCGGTGCCACCGGTGTAGTTCTCCAGCACCTTGCGGTGCGTCACGACCCAGGCCTTGCTCTTCTGGGCCCACGTCAGCTTGGTGCTCCCCGGATTGCACATCGGGTCGCTGCCCGCCGCGCCGGCGAGTGCGGCAGCTACGACTTTCTGCATCTCTCCCCCTTGCATGTGCGAATGGAAACGATTCGCACAGCAGTCGAATGTCACATGACCCGACGTGACGACGACCACTCCGTCGCCCCGCCAGGGACATCTCCAGCGACATGCGCAAGGCCTGAGGTACGCGTGACGAGTCACGCACGTAAGGTAACTGGACGTTTTGCGTCCGCTAATTGCCCGGCGTGGCGCATCCGAATGCGCAGAGAGGGGTGAGGCGCATGACTGAGGCCCAGGTACCCGTGGGTACCTGGGCCTCAGTCATGCGCCTCACCGGCGCACCGGGTCGGTCAGCCGTTCTTGGCGCGCGAGGCGGTACGGCCACGCTGCTTCGCGTCCAGGACGACCTTGCGGATACGCACGGTCTCCGGGGTCACCTCGATGCACTCGTCCTCGCGGCAGAACTCCAGGGACTGCTCCAGCGACAGCTTGCGGGCGGGGACCACGTTCTCCGTGGTGTCCGCGGAAGCCGCACGCATGTTGGTGAGCTTCTTCTCCTTGGTGATGTTCACGTCCATGTCGTCGGCGCGGGAGTTCTCGCCGATGATCATGCCCTCGTAGACCTCGGTGCCGGCCTCGGTGAAGATGACACCGCGCTCCTGGAGGTTGACCATGGCGAACGGCGTCACCGTGCCCGAGCGGTCGGCGACCAGCGAACCGTTGTGACGGGTGCGCAGCTCACCGAACCAGGGCTCGTGGCCCTCGAAGATGGAGTGCGCGATGCCCGTACCGCGGGTCTGCGTCAGGAACTCCGTGCGGAAGCCGATGAGGCCGCGGGAAGGCACGATCCACTCCATGCGGACCCAGCCCGAACCGTGGTTCGTCATGGTCTCCATACGGCCCTTACGGGTCGCCATCAGCTGCGTGATGGCACCGAGGTGCTCCTCGGGCGAGTCGATCGTCATGCGCTCGATCGGCTCGTGCGTCTTGCCGTCGATCTGCTTGGTGACGACCTCCGGCTTGCCGACGGTCAGCTCGAAGCCCTCACGGCGCATCTGCTCGACGAGGATCGCCAGCGCGAGCTCACCACGGCCCTGGACCTCCCAGGCGTCCGGACGCTCGGTGTCGAGGACGCGGAGCGAGACGTTACCGATCAGCTCGCGGTCCAGACGGTCCTTCACCTGGCGGGCGGTGACCTTGTGGCCCTTGCCGCCCTTGCCGACGAGCGGCGAGGTGTTCGTACCGATCGTCATCGAGATGGCGGGCTCGTCGACCGTGATCAGCGGGAGCGCGATCGGGTTCTCGGGGTCGGCCAGGGTCTCGCCGATCATGATGTCCGGGAAACCGGCGACGGCGCAGATGTCGCCCGGGCCCGCCTTCTCGGCCGGCTGACGGGTGAGCGCCTCGGTCATCAGGAGCTCGGTGATGCGCACGTTGGAGATCGTGCCGTCACGCTTGATCCAGGCGACCGTCTGGCCCTTGCGCAGCTCGCCCTGCTCGACGCGGCAGAGCGCGATACGGCCGAGGAAGTTGTCGGCGTCCAGGTTGGTGACGTGGGCCTGCAGCGGGGCGGCCTCGTCGTACTCGGGGGCCGGGACCGTGGAGAGGATCGTCGTGAAGAACGGCTCGAGGCTGTCGCTGTCCGGCGGGACCGTGCCGTTCTCGGGCTTGGTCAGCGACGCGACGCCGTCACGGGCGCAGGCGTAGACGATCGGGAACTCGATCTGGTCCTCGTCGGCGTCCAGGTCCAGGAAGAGGTCGTAGGTCTCGTCGATGACCTCGGAGATCCGGGAGTCCGGACGGTCCGTCTTGTTGATGCAGAGGATGACCGGCAGCTTGGCGTCGAGCGCCTTGCGCAGGACGAAGCGGGTCTGGGGCAGCGGACCCTCGGAGGCGTCGACGAGCAGAACGACCGCGTCCACCATCGACAGACCACGCTCGACCTCACCGCCGAAGTCGGCGTGGCCGGGGGTGTCGATGATGTTGATCGTGATCGGGTCCCCGCCATCCTTGGGGTGATACTTCACCGCCGTGTTCTTGGCGAGGATCGTGATGCCCTTCTCACGCTCCAGGTCGTTCGAGTCCATCATGCGTTCGTCGAGGTTCTCGGCGGCGTGCGCGGCGAAGGCGCCCGCCTGCTTGAGCATGGCGTCGACCAGCGTGGTCTTGCCGTGGTCGACGTGGGCGACAATGGCTACGTTACGGATGTCGTGGCGCGTGGGCATGGGTGGCTTGCGCTTCTCTCAGATCGTGGGATCAGGCGTCTCAGTCGGTCTTCGAGTCCTCGTACGCCCGCCGGGCGGCACGCCACGGCTAGTCCAATGGTACGGGCCCGACGGGCCCGGGGCTTCCCGACCCGATCCACAGGACAGGGCTGCAGCCACAATTCAGCCGATATTCAGACGGTATTACGTCATCGTCCAGCCGGTTCGAGGCCGGACGGCAAGGGGTGTGAGAAGACGAGCGGCCCGGGTCGGGGCGGGCACCACCTTGCCCGCCGGGGCTGCCGGCGGGCAAGGGATTTGAGGTGTATCTGAGCTTCGGATGAGGCCCTGACCTGCTACTTCTTCCGGTTCGCGGGGGAACCTGCCGCTTGGCGCCCGGTGAAGCCGATGTCCTCGTAGCGAGGTGCGGCGAAGCCGAAGGCGCCGATGTTCGCCAGCTTCTTGTCGACGGCGACCAGTTGTGGCCTCTGATACAGCGGAATCGATCCTGCGGCTGCCCAGATCCGTGCGTCGGCCTGCTTCAGCAGATCTCTCGACGCGTTGGCGTCGAGCTCGGAGACCGCCCGGTCGAAGAGCTGGTCGATGTGGTCGGAGCCGACCCGCGTGTAGTTCTGCTCGACCAGCAGCGAGCCGTCGGTGGCGGGCTCCGGCTTGGCGAAGATCGGGCGGCCGTCGGTCGCCGGGTAGGCGGTCGCGGGCCAGGAGTACAGCGCGAGGTCGTAGTCGCCGGAGGCGATGTGGTCCTTGAAGTAGCTGTCGTCCTCGACCTTGATGATCTGCGTGCCGATGCCGACCGAGTCCAGCATCTCGACGATCTTCTCGCCCACGGTGCGCAGCGACTGCGATCCGGGGCCCGAGGGCAGCACGAAGCGGAGGCTCAGGGGCTTGCCCGCCTTGCCGAGGCGTTCCTTGGCTGAGACGGGGGCCGGCGCGGCGGTCCCCTTGGGGGCGTAGGCGCCCTGGGCGCCACCGGCCTGCTTGTCCTGGGCCGTGACCTCACCGCCGTCGGCCGGACGGTCGCCCGGCTTGTCGTCGCCGACGACGTACGTCCCCTCGTCGCGGGATGCCTTGCCGTCCTTCTCCGCCTTCTCGTCCTTCTCCGCCTTGCCGTCCTTCTCCGCCTTGCCGTCCTTCTCCGCCTTCTCGCCCGTCTCCTTCCCCTCGGCCGTCTTCTTCCCCTCGGCCGTCTTCTTCCCCTCGGCCTTGCCGTCCTTCTCCGCCTTCTCGCCCGTCTCCTTCCCCTCGGCCGTCTTCTTCCCCTCGGCCTTCCCCTCCTCGGCCTCGCTGCCCGCCTTCGTGTCCTCGGTCCTGCGGGTGGCCCCGCCCGGGGTCCATCCGGCGTCGGCCAGCAGCGCCTGGGCCTCCTTGGTGTCGTGTTCGCCGAGTGCGCCGCTGCCGTCCTTGTAGCCCGGCTGCCCGGCCAGCGCCAGGTGGCTGCCGGGCAGCTCCGCGGGCAGGCCGAGAGGCTTGAGCACCGTGTCGGCGAGCTCCTGCCGGTCCAGGGAGCGGGCGATGGCACGTCGCACCCGGTCGTCGGAGAGGGGCCCGGACTCGCCGTTCAGCGCGAGCTGCGTGTAGGCGGGCTCCAGAGACTTGCGCACGGCGAAACCGCTCAGCGTCTTCTGCTCGGCGGCGTACACGGCGACGGCTTCCTGGTTCTCCGCGCGGGCGGCCTGTTCCGTCTCGGCCGCCTCCTCGTCCGAGCCGTGGGCCAGCGCCCAGGACCGCAGGGCGGAGGCCGGGGTGACGTCGGATCCGGGCCCGTGCGCCGGAGGCCCGCCGTTCCCGCCGCGGTAGCGGGCCGCCCGGGCGATGCCGTCGGCCGTCGCCGGGTCGATGTCGGCGACGTCCACCGTGCCCTCGGTCAGTGCCTCCGCAAGGTCCCCGGGCTCGACCGCGCGGAAGACCAGGGATTCGAGCTTGGCCCTGTCGCCCCACCAGCGCGGGTTCCGGTCGAGCACGACCGTCCCCTCGGGCTTGTTCACACTGCGCAGCCGGAACGGCCCGGCGGTGTTCTTGAGGGTGGCCCGGGCGCCGTCGTTGAAGGTGCCGGGAGATCCGGTCACCTCCTTCGGGTACAGCGGTGAGAACAGCGAGCGCCAGTCGGCGTACGGTTTCGAGAAGGTGACCCGGACCTGCAGATCGTCCTTGCCGCGTTCGATCTTCTCGATCCGCTCGTATCCCGCGTTGCGCGCGGTCCAGAAGGCCGAGTCCTTGCCGCGCAGCGCGCGCCACTGGGCGACGAAGTCGGGGGCGCCGATCTCCCGGCCGTCGCTCCACACGGCCTGCTGGCTGAGCTTGTAGAGGACGACCTGTCTGGGCTCACGCTCGATGACCTTGGCCGACTCCAGGTAGTCGGGGTTGAGCCTGGGCTCCCCCTTGGCGTCCATGGGGAAGAGCGAGGGCAGCAGGGCACCGGTGATCCGCGTGGTCGCGCTGTCGGCGTCGGCCTGGTAGGCGTTCAGGGTGGCGGGCACCCCGTCGATCGCCCACGTGACGCTCGAGCCTTCGGTGATCCGGTCCCGGGAGGCCGGGGCGATGTCCTGAGGGACGGCCACCGAGGTGGGGCCCTCTCCGTCCGAGGAACAGCCCGCCAGTACCGGGATCGTGAGCACACCTGTCGCCAGGAGCGCGACCGAGCGGCGCTTTCGGGCCGTCCCGCGTGGGACGCCGACGTGGGCCATGGCTGTTACCTCCGGAGCCGGCCCGGTCCGCCCCGTACCGGAAGGGACCGGATGATGCGTACTGGTGGCATTTGCAGTTGATCAGACTGATTCGCTGATCCACTGAACGCACGTGTACGCGCGGGAGGAGGCAGACGCGGCCGGTGGGCGCCACGGATGTCACCCACGCGGCCCCGGGACCGGCCCGGCCGCGCCCGGGACGGGAAGCGGCGGGTCTCGGCGCGGCCTCCTCGACGTTCGCGGCGGCGCGGCGCCCAGACCCGCGAGCGGGCGCTGCGGGCAACCCGCGAACTCGGCCACGTACCGAGCCGGGACCCCCGGACCGGCGAGCCGTGCCACCGGGGTCCTGGGTCTCTGCTTCCCCGACTGTGCCCGGACGCCGAGGCCGACGCGAGACCGGCAGCGGGGCCGACGACGCCGCGATGCCGCACTCCGACCAGGTCATCCGCGGCATGGCGCGTGCGGCCCGCCGCCACGGCTACGCCCTTCTGATCGCCGCGTCACTGCAGGGCGGTCCGGAGGTGGAACCGGCCGCCGTACAGCGCGGCAGGTGTCGGGTCGCGGGTGCCGACACGCGGACATAGCCTCCCAAATGTGACGCCGCCTTCGAGCCGCACCGGGACGTCCCGGTTTTCGATACCCGGCAGGATCCTCCTCGCCGCCCTCACGGCGGCGCTGTGGATCGCCCTGCCGGGCACCTTGGACGCCCGGGCCGAGGACCCCGTCGCCCTGTCCCGCGAAGGGCAGATCACCGACAAGGTGGACGCGCTGGGCGATCGCGAGCCGCAGACCGAGGCCGCACTCGATCGCTTGTTCGAAAGACAACAGGTACAGCTCTTCGTGGCGTACGTCCGCGACTTCTCCGGGCGCAACGCGCAGACCTGGACCGACGAGACCGCGGACCGCAACGGCCTGGGCCAGGAGGACGTGCTGCTGGCCGTGGCCACGCACGACCGGCAGTACGCCTACTCCGTCGGCCAGGGGTCACGCCTCACCGACGCCCAGCTCCAGAAGGTGTCGAGCACGGCGATCGAGCCGGCTCTCCGGCAGAACGACTGGGCGGGAGCCGCGATCGGCGCCGCCGACGGCTACGCCGCGGTGCTGGCCGGCGATCCCGTTCCGGCCCCCGCCGTCACTCCGGGCGCCGCGGACCCCGGGGACGGTTCCGGCGCGGGCGCCTCGGCCGGTCTGATCGTGCCCCTGGCCGTGGTCGTCGTCGCGGGGGCGGCCGCCGTCCTCGTCTTCACCCGCCGCCGGCGCCGCACGAGGACCCGGACGACACCGGCGGCGGGCGGCTGGGGCGACGGGGCCGGAGCAGCGGCCGAGCCCTCGGTCCCGCTGCCGGAACTCGACACACGGGCCAAGGAGGACCTCGTCGACACGGACGACGCCGTGCGGACCAGCGAGGAGGAACTGGGCTTCGCCACGGCCCAGTTCGGCGACGAGGCCGCGGCTCCGTTCGCCGCCGCCGTCCAGCACGCCAGGACCGCACTGACCGAGGCCTTCCGGCTCCGGCAGCAACTGGACGACGCCTTTCCCGAGGACGACGCGACCCGGCGGCGGATGCTCGACGAGATCATCAGCCGCTGCTCGGACGCCAACACGCGCCTGGACGCCGTGTCCGAGGACTTCGACCGGTTGCGCGCCCTCGAACAGACCGCCCCGCAGGCGGTGGCCACCGCCGAGGCCACATACCGGGAGCTGCTCGCACGCGCCTCCGCCGCGGAGACGGCTGTCCGCGCGATGCGGCACCGGTACGCGGAGACAGCGGTCGCTCCAGCCGCCGAGGACGTCGCACAGGCCAAGGACCGGCTGGTCTTCGCCACCTCCGTCCTCGACCAGGCGCGCCAGGCCGTGGACAGCGGCGACAACGCCCGGGCCGCCGTCCACGTCCGTGCCGCCGAGGGCGCGATCAAGCAGGTGTCCACCCTCGTGGACGCGGTCGGCCGGCGGGCCGGGGAGCTGGCCGAGGCCGCTGACAAGCTGCCGGGCGCGCTCACCGAGACGGAGACGGACCTGGCCGACGCCGGAGGGCTGCTCGACGGCACCCCGGAGGGTGCGCCGACCGCGGATCTGCGGGGCCGGGTGGCCCGTGCCGAGGCGGTCGTCGCCACGGTGAAGGGGGAGCTGGACTCGGGCGCGTACGACCCCGTCGACGCGCTGCGCAGAGTGGAGGAGGCCGACGCCGCACTGGACGAGGCGCTGGCCGGAGCCCGCCGGCAGGAGCAGGGCGGCCTCCGGGCGCGTTCACTGCTCGACCGGGCGCTGCTCACCGCGAGGGCCTCGATCGGCGCCGCCGCGGACTACATCACCACCAACCGGGGCGCGGTCGGCAGCCAGGCACGCACCCGGCTCGCGGAGGCCCAGCGCCGGTGGGAGAGGGCAGGGCAGCTGTCCGGGGCGAACGACCCCCAGGGCGCCCTGGCCGAGGCACAGCAGGCGGACGCCCTGGCCGTGCAGGCCCGGAGCCTTGCCGAGCGGGACGTGGGCGACTACCGCGACCGGAGCGGGTTCGGCGGCGGTTACGGCGGCGGCGGAACGGGCGGCGCCGTGCTGGGCGGCATCATCCTCGGCGGGCTGCTCGGCGGCGGGCGGAGCGGGGGGCCCGGGGGTGGTTTCGGCGGCGGGTTCGGCGGCGGCCCGGGCAGCTTCGGCGGCGGCGGTACCCGCGGCCGGCGGGGTGGCGGGGGCCGCTTCTGACGCACCACGCCACACCGCTCGAGCACGGCAGCACGGCAGCACGACAGCAGGCCACGTCCGTTTCCGTCCGGCAGTACGCCACACCGACTGTCCGGCAGCACGCCACACCGGCTTCAGCACGACAGGATTCCGCGCAAGGAGAGGTGCCATGACCAAGCAGACCGTCGTCGGCCGCGTCACCCAGTTGGCCCGGGCCAACATCAACGCCCTGATCGACCAGGCGGAGGACCCGCAGAAGATGCTGGACCAGCTGATCCGCGACTACACCGACAACATCGCGGAGGCCGAACAGGCGGTGGCCACCACCATCGGCAACCTCAGGCTGCTGGAGGAGGACCACCGGGAGGATGTCGACGCGGCCCGGGAGTGGGGACAGAAGGCGCTCGCCGCCAGCAGGAAGGCCGACGAGCTGCGGGCCGCCGGGGCGGGCGTGGACGCCGACAAGTTCGACAACCTCGCGAAGGTGGCACTCGGACGGCAGCTCCAGTCGGAGCAGGAGGCGAAGACGGCCGAGCCGACGATCGCCTCGCAGACGGTGGTGGTGGACAAACTGAAGTCGGGCCTCGACCGGATGAGGAACAAGCTGACCGAGCTGAAGTCCAAGCGTGACGAGCTGGTCGCCCGCGCAGCTTCCGCACGGGCTCAGAACCGGATGATGGACGCGGTGAAGAGCATCGACGTCATGGACCCGACGAGCGAGCTCGGCCGCTTCGAGGACAAGGTGCGGCGTGAGGAGGCCAGGGCGGTCGGCAAGCAGGAGCTCGCCGCGTCGTCCCTGGACGCCCAGTTCGAGCAGCTGGACAGCCTCGGCGACAGCGCGGAGATCGAGGCCCGGCTCGCCGCCCTGAAGTCCGCCTCGTGACCGGCGGCGCCCCGGCGCCGCCGCGACGGGCCCGTCAGTACATGCTCAGGAGCTGCTCCACGGAGAGCTCGGCGGCGGGCGCCCCGTCGGGCAGCGCCAGCTCGAACCACACCGTCTTGCCACGCGGGGTGCGCCGTGAGCCCCAGGCCGCGCTGAGCAGACCGACCAGTTGCAGTCCGCGCCCACCCTCGTCGGTGTCGCGCGCCCGCCGTCGCCTCGGCTGGACGAGCCCCGCGTCCCAGACCTCGCAGACGAGCGTGCGGTCGCGGAGCAGCCTGAGCCTGATCTCGCCCTCGCCGTAGCGCAGGGCGTTGGTGACGAGTTCGCTGACGAGCAGTTCGGTGGTGTCCACCAGGTCGTCGAGGCCCCAGGCGGTGAGCTGTGTGCGGGCGAGCTCGCGTGCGCGGGCGACGGAACGGAGCTCACGCGGCAGCCGCCAGTCACCCACCGCGTCCGGGGCGAGGCCCTGGATACGGGCCATCAGCAAGGCGATGTCGTCCTCGCCGTGCCGGGTGTCGAGGGTCGACAGCACGTGGTCGCAGACGTCTTCGAGGGGCTGGGACGGTTCGGCGAGGGCCTCCCGGAACGCGTCCAGGCCCTCGTCCAGCGGATGGTCGCGGGACTCCACCAGCCCGTCGGTGTAGAGGGCGAGGAGGGCACCCTCCTTGAGCTCCACCTCGACCTCCTCGAAGGGTTCGCCGCCGACTCCGAGCGGCATGCCCGGCGGTACGTCGAGCAGCAGGGCGGGCTCGCCCGGCTCAGCCACCACAGGGGGCAGATGACCGGCGTTGGCGAAGGTGCACCGGCGGGTGACCGGGTCGTACACCGCGTACACGCAGGTCGCCAGGTAGACCTCGGAGAGGTCGGCATCGCGTGACTTGTGGGCGGCGCGCGAGGGCCACTGGGCGCCGCCGCCCGCACCGAAGCCCTCGCTCCGCCCGCCGCCGCCCGGGGTGCCGAGGCCGCGGGCGACCTCGTCCAGGGCGGAGAGCACCTCGGCCGGTTCCAGATCCAGGAGTGCCAGTGTCCTTACGGCGGTGCGCAGTTCGCCCATGGCGACGGCCGCCCGTAGTCCACGGCCCATCACATCGCCGACGACCAGGGCCGTGCGGTGGCCGGGGAGTTCGATCACGTCGAACCAGTCGCCGCCGACCTCGGTGGCCGTGTTGCCCGGAAGGTATCGGCAGGCGATGTCCAGCCCGGCCGCCTCGGGGTCTCCCGGCGGCAGCAGACTGCGCTGGAGGATGAGCGCCCGCTCGTGCTCCCGGCGGTAGAGGCGGGCGTTGTCGATGCAGACGGCGGCGCGGGCGGCGAGCTCGGTGCCGAGAGCCCGGTCGCGCTCGCCGAAGGGTTCGCTGCCCTTGGTGCGGGAGAACTGGACGAGGCCGACGACGACGTCGTGCGCGACCATCGGCACGGCGAGGGTGGAGTGGACGAATCCGCGCTCGTCACCCGGCACGTCCTCGACACGGCCCGTGCGCAGGGCGACGGCGCAGGGCGAGTGGAAGGCGTAGCGGTGGACCGAGCCGAGCGCGGGCGGGCCCGCGTCTCCGTCTGCGGCGGTGACACCGCCGCCGCCGGGGAGGACTCCCGCGAGCCCGTCGGACACGGCGCTGGCGTGGGCGACCCGGCGCAGATCCGCCGAACCCGTGCCCGACTCCTGGTGGTGCCTGCCCCAACTGGCGGGCGAGGCCTCCTCGCCGGTGAGCAGCCCCTGGTAGAGGTCGACGGAGGCGAGGTCGCAGAAGCCGGGCACGGCGACGTCGAGCAGTTCGCGGGCGGTGGTCTCCAGGTCGAGGGAGTTGCCGATGCGCGCGCTGGCCTCGTTGAGCAGGGCGAGGTTGCGGCGGGCGCTGGCCGCCTCGCGGGCGGCGATGTGCCGTTGTGTGACGTCGGTGGCGAGTCCGGCGATACCGACGGGACGCCCGGAACCGCTGTGCACCCGGTAGAGGTTCATGGACCAGTGGCGGCGGCCGACGGAGCCGGGCGGGGTGCCGACGAGCTGGAGATCGGTGACGGCCTCGCCGGTCTCGAGAACGCGCTCGAGTGTGGCGGAGAGGCGTTCGGCCTCCGTGCGGGCCAGGTAGTCGTCCACCGTGCGGCCGCAGTGGTCGTCGGCCTCGCCGCCGAAGACGGTGGCGAACCGCTTGTTGGCGCGCACGACGGTGAAGTCGGTACCGAAGAGGACGAAACCGAAGGGAGATTGGCCGAAAATCGCCTGCGAGGCGGCGAGATCCGTCTCGATCCGCCGTAGCGCTCTGACGTCGACGACGATGCAGAGCGCCGCGCGCTCACCGGTTTCCGTCTCGCTCGGCATGACGTAGATCTCGGCCAGCCCGCGCACCGCGTTCTCGCCCGGGATCCGGAACGGGACGAGGCCCGTCCACTCCTTGCCGTCCAGGATCTCGCCGACCCGCCGGTGGGCGTCCGGGCGCAGCTCGGTGGGCATGAACGCCTCAACCGGGTCCCTGCCCACCACCTCGTCGGAGGCCATGCCGAAAAGACCGGCGGCACGCCGGCTCCACTGCTCGATCAGACCGTCGGCCCCGATCGAGAAGGAGGCGACCTTGATGTAGTCATATATCGAGCCGGGCGGGCTGCTCTGCCACATGACGTCGCCCGCCGTCCCAGGTATCTCGCTCACGCGACCGTCCCCTCCAGCTCACACACCGGACCGGTCCTGCCCGCAGTATTCAGCACTACGGGCCTCACCGGCACGGCGTTCACGATCACAGCACGGTCTCAGTCCCTTTCAGCCAGATCCTGCCCGACCTCCGGTGATCGCTGTGCGTCCCCTTCCACTCCTAACCAGGCAGAGCGAGCTCGAACCACACGGTCTTGCCACTCTTTCCGCGCCGGGTCCCCCAGCTACGCGCGGAACATGCCACGAGCTGCAGCCCACGGCCACCCTCGTCCTCGGGTCCGGCACTGCGTTCGGTGGGCGGATCCGGAACCGGATCGGAGACTTCCACGAGCAGACCCCGCGCCTCGGAGCCCGTGCCGGGCCCGCCACCACGAGGATGCGACCACCTCAGCCGGACCCCGATGGGGCCCTCCGCGTGGCGCAGGGAATTGGTCACCAGCTCACTCACGAGCAGTACGGCGACATCGCCCACCGCCGAGTCGAAGCCCCACTGGTGCAGTGCGTCACGGACCGCATGCCTGGCGCTGCGCACGGAGCCCGGCACCGCCGGGAAGCTCCACTCGGCACAATCACCTTCGGTATCGGTCACGCCGATCACTTCCCAGGGCCGGCAGCGGGGTCGCACCCTATCCAAAGGGTCTAATCGGCACATACCCGATATCCGAAACAACCTATCGCAGACAGTGACCTATCGTTCTCACGCCTGCGCGCCTTCCCGACCGCGGGGCACGCGAGGGCCCCCCCTGGCCACGGGTCGTCGCGGCCGGAACTCAGACCTGCGAGGCATCCAGCAGACGGCGCACGGCTTCGGCCACAGCGGGGCGGTCCTGGTCCAGCCAGTCGACGGTCCCCGCCTCCCCGGGAGCGAGCCAGCGCAGCTCGTCGTGGTCCTCCAACGGGCGGGGCTCACCCGACAGCAGCCGGACGGTCCACACCTGGAGCACGAGGCCCGGCTTGAGCGGCCACTCCCCCGGGATGCGCTCCAGAGGCTCCGCCTCCACTCCGAGCTCCTCCCGGAGCTCCCGCACGAGCGCCTGCTCGCCACTCTCCCCCGGCTCCTGCTTGCCGCCCGGCAGCTCCCAGCGCCCGGCCAGCTCCGGCGGCGCGCTACGGCGGGCGGCGAGGAGCCGCCCGCCGTCGCAGACGGCCCCGGCCACCACCACGGAATCACTCATGCGCCGGAGCGTAATCGCTCTCCGGGCCCGCACCCGAGGATCCGTCCGGATCATGCGAGGCTCGCGTGCCCCCGGCACCGCACCCCGCTCCGGCCGGGAGCGACCGAGAGGCCTTACGGGCGCGCGCTCCGGCTCGTCCGCTCCACCCAGTACAGCTGCTTGTGTCCATGACGGTCGAGGCCGTCAGCGATCTTCTGTGCCTCGTCCTGGGTCGCGTAGCGCCCGACGCGGTACCTGTTGCCGTTGTCGTCCTGTCTGATGACCAGCCAGGGGAGCACGGCGCCGCTGTCCGTCATGGCGTCCCTCCCCAGCATCTCGCCCCTCTCCCCACCGGCGTGCACGTCTCTAAGGATCCCCAGGAAACCGCTGTACGCATATGCCCGAGCGTACGCCTGACCTTCACTCAGCGGATGCGTGTTTACACAAAGAGATACGCATCCGGTCACAACGAAGAGGGGCGCACCCCCCGAATGCGCCCCTCGTGTGAGCGGGCCGGTACCCGCGTCGCCGTCATCGGCGTCACCACCGGGCCGACTGCGGACCACGTGCGGCTCGCACCTCCGCACTCCGCCCCTGGCGAGCAGCACAGGGGCGGACCCTCCCCTGGCGGACCGGCCAGTCATGCCACCGGGCGCCGTCCCCCTGACCGTCGAGGCGACCAGCACCGGGAGAAACCGCGGTCGTGGCGGAGGGACGGCGGGTGATGGCCCGCACTTAGCGCGGCGCAGAAGAGTCGAACGCCGGCGGTCATTTGACCGGCAGATGGTAGGCGATCCGGTAGCGATCGGCGGGCACGACCACATCGGCGGTCTCCACCGCCAGCCCCGACGCGTAGTACGTCCGCCCGATGACCATGACCACATGGCCGGGTACGCCGCCGAGCGCCAGGAGCTCCTCCGCAAGCCCCGGGCGGGCGCCGACCTCCTCCGCCACGTTGTCGACGACGACGCCGATCGCCGCCATGCGGTCGACGACCCCACAGCCCCCCAGCGGCCCCTCCTCCGGCAGCATCACCGGCGTGCGTCCCGTGACGGCCAGGGGCTCCCAGGACGTCGACAGCATCATCGGCTCGCCCGCGTCCCGGAAGACGTACCCCGTACGCATCACCCGGTCGCCCGGCTCGATGCCGAGCCGCTCGGCGATCTCGGCGCTCGCCCCCTCCTGCTCACTGCGGGACTCCCAGGTCCCGCGCGCCCCGTCGGCCGTCTGCTCCTGGCGGAACGGGGTGGCCCCCGCCCCCGGCCGGTAGCCGGAGCGGGCGATCGGGCGCGGGACCGGACGCGCGCGCACATAGGTGCCGGAGCCCGACCGCCCCTCGACGAGCCCCTCGGCCATCAGCACCTTGCGCGCCTCCAGCGCCACGGTGTCCGAGACGCCGTACTCCTCGCGGATGCGGGCCTGCGACGGCAGACGCGTATGGGGCGGCAGCGCGCCGTTGACGATCTTCGTCCTGAGATCGCTCGCCACGCGCAGATAGGCGGGCTGCTCACCGAAAGGCACAGGCCACTCCCAACAGGTTGACAGACAGCAACAGCGTTGCAACCGTGGGTTGAGTACCGCAAGCACGGGCCAGAGTTTCACTCGAAGTGATGATTTCCCGCTCACCAGCGCATACCTGACCCAGGTATGCGCCAGGTATGCCATGGCCGCCACCCGCCGGGGCTGGGAAACGGGCACGGCAGGGAAATAGATTCGTCCCATGGCCGACACCCGCATGCCCACAGCGACGTACATCTGCCCGCAGGACGGCTCCCGGGCCGACTCCACCACGCTGGCCTGGTGCTGTCCTGTCTGCGGGGGTCCGTGGGACCTCGACACCGGCGCCCTGCCACCGGTCCGTCTCGAATCCCTGGGCGGGCGCGTCAACTCACTGTGGCGTTACGAGGAGGCGCTCCCCCTCGCCGCTCCCGCCGTCTCCCTCGGGGAGGGGCGGACCCCTCTCGTCCCTCTCACCGGCAACGTCTCGGCCAAGCTCGATTTCCTGATGCCCACGCTCTCCTTCAAGGACCGCGGCGCGGTGATGCTGGCCGAACTGGCCCGCCGACTCTCCCCGGACCGGGTCGTCGCGGACAGCAGCGGCAACGCGGGGACGGCCGTCGCCGCGTACTGCGCCCGGGCAGGGCTGCCGTGCACGGTCTACGTCCCCGAGGGGACCTCCCCCAAGAAGACCGAACAGATCCGCGCCCACGGCGCCCGCCTCCGGACCGTGCCCGGCGGCCGGGAGGCCACGGCTGCGGCCGCCCGGGCCGCCGCCGGTGCACCCGGCACCTTCTACGCCTCGCACGTCTTCAACCCGTACTTCCTGCACGGCACGAAGACGTACGTCTACGAGATCTGGGAGGAGCTCGGCGGCACCCTGCCCGATGCCATCGCCGTACCGGTCGGCAACGGCACCCTGCTCCTGGGTGCGGCCCTGGCCACCGCGGAGCTGCTGGCCCACGGCCTGATCGACCGCCGCCCGGCTCTGATCGCCGTACAGGCCGAGGCCGTGTCCCCGCTGGCCACCGCCTTCCGGGCGGGGGCCGACGAGTTGTCCGGCGCCCCGGAGCGGGCAGCGCCCACCCTCGCCGAGGGGATCGCCATCCCCCGGCCGCCGCGTGCCCGGCAGATCCTCGCCGCCGTCCGCGAGTCGGGCGGCACCTTCCTGACGGTGACGGAGGACCGGATCCGAACGGCGCAGACGGACCTGGCCGCACGGGGCTTCTTCGTCGAGACGACCGGTGTAGCCTGCTGGGCGGCCGTGGGCGACGTGACGGACCGGAGCGTGGTCGTCCCGCTCTGCGGAGCCGGCCTCAAGACTGGCCTCGCGGCCTGGGGCCCCGCGGGGCCTGATCCAGCCTGATCCGAACGGAAGACCCCGGGCGGGTGTCAGCCCGTCCAGTACGTGTCGTGCTTGATGAAGAACTCCGCCCGTTCCTTCTCCGGCCAGTCGGAGACCTGTCCCACCTTCTCGAAGTACTCCTCGCGCGGCGCCCCCGGTGTGAAGAGCAGCAGCATCGAGGCGGGTTCGTCGGAGTCGTTGCGAAATGCGTGCAGGCCGCCCTGGGGCACGTACAGGAAGTCGCCGGCCGTGGCGTCGGTCCAGCGCTCGCCGTCGTAGATCCGCACCGTCCCGTCGAGGATGAAGAAGGACTCCGAGATCGACCGGTGGAAGTGCTCGGCCGGGCCTCCGGCCCGTGGGCCCATGTTGATCCGGTACAGCCCGAACTCGCCGTGCGTCGACTCCGTCGTGGCCAGGTAGTGGGTGCTGCCGCCGCTGCGCGTCAGCAGATTCGGGGTGGTTCCGGCCGGACGGTACTGCGCGTTGATCTCGCCCGCGCCGTCCGTGTAGACGGGTTCCGGATACGACATGCCGCTCTCCCTGCCTCCGGTCCTGGACCGGTCCGCTCGTCCCGCGCGCCGTTACCGCACCGGGGGCGTAGCCCTGCCTACCTTCGTGCGGTGAGACTCAAGCGCATCTCCGTTCTCGTGCCCCTGGTCGCGGTCGCGTTGGCCGCCCCCCTGCCTCCGCTCTCGTACGCCGCCGAAGGACCCGCCCCGGCCCCCGTGTGCGGAAGGACCGGCGCTCCCTCCGACGCCTCGTGGACACCGACGTCCACCACCTTCGGCGAGGCCCGGGGATACGACCCCTACGTCGGCAACGGCTACCTGGGCCACCGGGTGCCCGCCACCGGCGCGGGATACGCCGCCACCGGCGAGAAGACGGGCTGGCCGCTCTACACACCACGGTACGACGGAGCCTTCGTCTCCGGGCTCTACTCCCGCGACAAGGACCTCGCCGAGGGCCGTGAGGTGATCGCCGCGCTGCCGTCCTGGACCACGCTCGGCGTACGCGTCGGCTCCGAGACGTACGGCTCCGCCACGCCCGCCGGCCGGGTCTCGCGCTACCGCCAGACCCTCCATCTGCGCTGCGGCGTCGTGGTCACCTCCCTGCGGTGGACCACGGCCGACGGCCGCGCGACCGACCTGACCTACGAGGTGCTCGCCGACCGCTCCGACGTGCACACCGGCGCCGTACGCCTGCGGATGACACCGCACTGGACCGGCACCGCGACGGTCACGGGCCGGCTGGACGAGCGCGGGGCGCGCCGGGTCACGGTGGCCTGCGACGGCACCTTCCGCACGCTCGGCACGGGCACGGAGGGCGCGATCGCGCAGCGGGGCACCGTCGGCGCGCGCACCTCCCGGGTCAGGGCCGGACGTTCGTACACCTTCGAGAAGTACGTCGGCGTCGACACCTCGCTCACCTCTCGCACCCCGCTCGCGTCCGCGGCAGCCGCGGCGGAACGCGCGGTCCGGCGTGGCTGGCCCGGGGTCCTCGTGGACAACGCCGCCGCCTGGCGCCGGGCCTGGGCGTCCGACGTCCGAACGCCCGGCAGTCCGGACCTGCAGGCCTGGCTGCGCGCGGCACAGTACGGGCTGCTCGCCAACACCCGGCCCGGTTCGTCCGACAGCATCGCCCCGGCCGGTCTGACCAGCGACAACTACGCGGGCATGGTGTTCTGGGACGCCGAGACCTGGATGTATCCGGGGCTGCTCGCCACCCGCCCCGAACTGGCCCGCTCCGTCGTCGAGTACCGCTACCGCACCCGGGGTGCCGCCCGCGCGAACGCGGAGAAGCTGGGCCACGCGGGACTCTTCTACCCCTGGACGAGCGCGAGCAGGGGGCGCCTGGACTCCGAGTGCCAGAGCTGGGACCCGCCGCACTGCCTCACCCAGAACCACCTCCAGGGCGATGTCGCCCTCGCCGTCTGGCAGTACTACCTGGCCACCGGCGACCGCGCCTGGCTGGCGGAACGGGGCTGGCCACTGCTGAAGGGCATCGCCGACTTCTGGCAGTCCCGCGCCACGGCGAACGCCGACGGCAGCTACTCGGTGAAGAACGTCGCGGGCCCGGACGAGTACAGCAACGGTGTCACGGACGGCGTCTTCACCAACGCGGTCGCCGCCACCGCCCTGCGCAACGCCACCCGTGCCGCCGGGCTCCTCGGCCACCGGGCACCCGCCGGCTGGACCCGGGTCGCCGACGGGCTGCGCATCCCGTACGACGCCGAGCGGAAGCTGTTCCTCCAGTACGCCGGCTACAACGGCTCGACCATCAAGCAGGCCGACACGGTGCTGCTGATCTACCCGCTGGAGTGGCCCATGGCCGAGGGCGCCGCAGCCGCGACGCTCGACCACTACGCCGCACGCACCGATCCGGACGGCCCCGCGATGACCGACTCGGTGCACGCGGTCGACGCCGCCGCGATCGGGGAGCCGGGCTGCGCCACGTACACCTACCTCCAGCGCGCCGTGCGCCCGTTCGTCCGGGGGCCGTACAGCCTCTTCTCAGAGGCGCGGGGCGAGAAGTCCGGTGCCTCGGACCCGCTCTCGGGCTTCCCCGCCGAGGACTTCCTCACCGGGAAGGGCGGCTTCCTCCAGGTCTTCACGCACGGCCTGACCGGCCTCCGGCTGCGCGAGGACGGCGTACGTCTCGACCCGCTCCTGCCCCCGCAGCTCCGCGAGGGCGTGGAACTGACGGGGCTGCACTACCGGGGCCGTACGTACGACATCGCCGTCGGCCCCCGCAGGACCACGGTCCGGCTGACGGGCGGCGCGCCCTTCACCGTCCACACCCCTGCGGGCCCGCGCCGTCTCTCCGGCACCCTCACCCTGCCCACCCGCCGCCCCGATCTCGACCCGACCACCGACAGGGCCCGCTGCCGTCCCGTGACGGCGACCTCCGAGGCCCCCGGCCTGTACGCCGAGGCGGCGGTGGACGGCAGCCCGTCCACCTCGTGGTCACCGGACGGCGCGAAGGGCACGCTGACGGTGGCCCTGCGCCACGTGACGCGGATCGCCTCGCTCACGCCCCGCTGGACGGACGTCGCACCGGCCTCCCACGCCCTGGAGACCTCCCTCGACGGCCGCACCTGGCACCCGTACCGGCAGGGGGACGTGGCCCGCCAGGTCCGGGTGACGGTCGACTCGGCGGATGCGGAGAAGCCGGCGGGAGTGAGCGAACTGACCGTCACCGCAGCCGGGTAGAGGCCCCGGTCGCCGGTCGTGAATCAGGTCTTGGGGCAGAGAGGCTCTTCACTGCCCTTGCGGTCGCGGGCGTACTCCGCTCCCGTCTGCCTGTACCACGTGTCGGGCATGTGAGAGCCCTGGTACCTGCACGCGAGGGGAGGGAAGTAGACGTTGCGGTAGCCCGACATGTCGCCGAGCCGTCCGGTCAGCTCGAAGGGCTTGCCACCCGGAGCACCGATCGTCATCTCGGCCGTGCTGCCTCCGACTTCGTAGCGCACGCGGTAGCGCCAGCGGCAGTAGCCGTCCTCGGACGTCGCATGGACGATGAAGGCCTCGGTCTCGTTCTGGTTCAGCGTGATGTGCTTGGCCCCGGGCCCGGTGAAGTAAGGCTCCGCCGCCTTGCCGTCCTTCTTGGATGCCTTGAGGCGGGGCTGCGGTGAGTCCACCGCCACCTCCAACGGGATGACGTCCATGACTCCCTGGGACGGAGCATTGACGAGGCTTCCGCGGAGGGGCGCCTTGCACGAGCCGCCCTCCAGCTCGGGGACGACGTCGGTGATCCGGACCTGCTGCGCCGCGCGGCCCTGCAAGGTGATCATCCAGTACGCGTCGTCGACGTCGACCGCCTTCCGGTTCTGCCACCAGTCGGCCGAGGACAGCTCTTCGAGCAGTTTTCCGTCCGCTCCGTCGCGGACCAGATAGAAGCCGAAGTCCTTGACGTCCCTGACCTCGACCACATCGATGGCGTTCTGCGGTGAGAGCCGGTCCGGCACCCGGTCCAACGGCAGGATCGTCTTCACCGAGGCCGCCAGCACGTCCTGGAAGGTCACGGTCACCACCGCCAGGAGAATGCCCACCAGCCAGGTGGCCGGGCTCCTCAGGTACCGCATCCGGCCCGGCGGCTCCTCCGCCGGCGTGTCCTCGGCCCCGGCCGGGCGCGTCCCGGCACCCCTGCGCACGCTCGCCCGGGTGAGCGCGTCCGTCCTGCGGGCAACACGTCGGTTCCTAGGCATCGTTCAACTGCTCCTCGACCACGTCCGCACCCGGCGCCGCACGGGCTCCACGGCGCCTCGTCAACAGAACCGCTCCCAAGCACGCGAGCCCCGTCGCCCACCCCCACGCTGTCCCGAACCGCACGGCGTCACCGACCGCCACCCACAGCGGTGACGCGGAATCCGCTCTGCGCGGGGCGAACCACTGCAGCAACCAGCCGTCCACGAGGGCCGCGGCGACGGCAGCGAGCAGCATCGCGTACCAGCCCTTCATGAACAGACGCAGGAGCGCCGTCGCGCTCCCCCGCACGGCCGTCGCGCGCCGGGCGACGGAGCGGAGGGCGACCGCCGTCGCCACGAGAAAGACCACGCAGACCGCGAGCGTCGCGATCCAGCCGGCCGCCCTCTCCGTGTCGAGCGGGCGCAGACGCAGGGCCGGATAGAGGACGCCGCTCCACTCCTCGACCAGGGCCGGCGGGCTGTACGGGGCCCAGCGGTGCGGGTCGAAGGTGATGGAGTCCGGCACGCCCGACGGCCGCACATCGGTGTGCCGGAGGAACTGACCGCCCGCCACGGCCAGCAGCACCGGCGGGATCAGCCCGGCGTACACCAGGTCCCGCCGCTCCCGCGCGGCCGCGAGCAGGGGGACGGGTTCCTCGGCGCTCGCCCCTGCGCCTTCCGGCAGTCCGAAGAAGGCCCTCACGGACGGCCGGCTCCGGCACCGCCACACGAGGAACCAGATGGTGACGGGCAGCCAGAGGGTGCAGAGGGCGAACTGCGCGGCCACAGCCGGCTCCGCGCCCAACTGGGCGCTGCCGAGCCACTCGCCGTACGTGGGCAGGGCTCGACCCGTTCCCGGTGCCAGTGCCGGACGGACCAGCGTCGCCACACCCGCGGCCAGCAGTACGGCCCCGGCCAGGGCGAGGACCGTCCGCGGATGCGGCTTGAGTCCCGGCGCGCCCCGGAACACGCCGTAGGTCAACAGGCCGCTCGACACGATGAAGACGAGCTGCGGCAGCCAGCCCTCGACGTGATCGAGGCCGCGCACCGCGAAGCCGTCCAGCGACAGCCCCAGTACCCGGACGTCCCCGATGCTCGCTCCGGTCACGAGCGTCCCGGTGATCCACCGCTTCATCGGGTCGAACAGGAACAGCAGGATCGCCTGACTCCAGGCCCCGTACGCGGCCAGCGCCATGGACAGGCGTCGATTCACCCTCGCACTCCCCCGAGTTGGCCGCTCACGCCGAAGACTCCGGCTTCGAGTCTGCCGCACCGGAGGTGTTCCGGTACACCGAACTAGCTTCCGGGCGACGGCCTGTCGGGGGGACCCGCGGTCAGGTGACGCGTGAGAGCCTCCCCGGTCCCGGGAGAGAGCGGAGGGGAGAAGTCCAGGCCGAGCCGATCGGCGAGATCACCGGCGAAGACGCGTACGACCGCCTCCAGAAGGGTGGCGTAGGTGTCGCAGGCCATGCGGGTGCGGTGCCGGGCGGTGAGGGCGAGAGCCGTCGCGATGACGGCCGCGGGCCACCACCACGGGGTGAGTGCCAGATAGAGCAGGGCCCAGGCGGCGAGCGCCGTAGACCGGGTGACGGCCTGCCGGGCGACGATGACCTCGGCGCGGATCTCCTCGGGCAGGACCAGCCACACATGGGGCCAGACAGCGGCGACGTCGAGGTGGTGATCGCGGTCCAGGCGTACGGCCACGGCGTGCACGCGGTCGCCGCTCCAGCTCGGGCGGTCCGGCCTCTCGAGGGAGATCCGGACCATCGCGGCGTGGGCGTCCCGACGCGCCGCCGGGTCCACTCGTCCGCCGTGGGCGAGTGCGCGAGCGGCCTCTTCCCGCTCCTGGTGCCAACGCGTGGCCGCGCGGTCCCAACGCTGCTGCCGCCGGACCGTGAACCGGTGCGCGAGCCGGCGCGCCGGCCCGGGCCAGCTGTGCCGGTCGGAGGCCAGTTGCAGCCGTTCGGCCACCGCTCCGAGCGTCTGCGCCACGAGCCCCACGGCGGCCGAGCCCGCCAGGACGGCGGCGAGCAGCACGACCTGTCCGCCGATTCCGGAGAGGGAGGGGCTGCCGGCCAGGTCGGTGATCCTGTCCGTCAGGCGGCCGAGCCCGAGCGCGTGGGCATGGCCGAGGGCGTGGGCCACCCAGGCCACGGAGAGGTAGAGGACACCGGGGAGCACGAGCAGGGTCAGCCAGCGCTCAGCCAGCTTCTTGCCGAGTTCCGACAGCAGATTGCCCATGGTCAGAGCCGTTCCCTGCGCAAGGGTGCACCCGTGATCACGCAGTCGGGCACCTCGGCAGGCCCCTGCGGCCACCAGAAGCGCGCGCAGCGCCGGGCCGGGCACACGTAGGTGACCTCACCTCCCAGCGCGTCGCCGCCCCCCGATGCCCCGCCGCCGATGCCCACGGGGCGCAGACCACGCGTCACGTTCCCGTCATCGGCGTAGCCGCGAAGGCCCAGGGCGTCGCCACCGGCCCGCAGGGCGGTGTGCAGTGCTTCGAGGGCGGGCGAAACCTCCTCGTCCCTGCCTACAGCACCCAGCACCGCGTGCAGGGTGCTGTCGTCCCCGCTGTCCGCGAGGAGATCACTGCGGATGTCCTCCAGGTGTGCGCACACCACGGCCAGACGCTCGGCCGTGCGTCGCTGCGCTGTCCCGCGCTCCTCGGCCATGACGCCCCGTCCGCGATAGGTCTCCGCCGTCCCCCGGATCGCCCCGGCGGTCCACGCCCTGATGATCCGCCGGTGGAGCCGGGCCGGTCAACTCCTGTGTGGAGGGGCGGGCTTGTGTCAGGATCCTGGTGGAGGGGACCACGGGGGAGTCGCATGCGGGAAACGCTTCTGGCAGCGGTACGTGCGCGGCTGCGGCGGATCGAGGACACGGACGAGGCTGCTCCGTCGGAAGCCGAACTCCGCTCCGCCGGCGCGATGCTGGACGAGTGGTGCACCTCGGGCACGGACGGTGTGCCGGACTCGGCGGATCTGGACGAGGCGGTCAGCCTCTTCTGGGGCGTACTGGAGCACACACCCGCAAGCCACCCACGACGGGCGGGCCTTCTGTCAGGCCTGGGGCTGACGCTGAAGGCTCGCCACGAGAGGACCGGGTCGGCCACGGACCTGAACGCGGCTGTCGTCCGTCTCGCGCAGGCGGTACAGGGACTTCCCCTCCATGATCGCCGTCGTGCGACGGCGCAGTCCGCCCTCGGCACCCTGCTCAACCGGCGCTTCACGTCGACCAGGTCGACGGCCGACCTGGACGCCGCGATCGCTCGCCTCGAGGAAGCCGCACGGGGACTCGCCGCCTCCGGGGGGCCTCTGCTCGCCGCGACGACGCACGAACTGGGGTGTGCACTGCGCACCCGGTACGCGTGGGGCGACGATGTCGCGGACCTGGAGGCCGCGCTCCTGTGGCTCTCGGAGGCGCTGGACGCAACCGCTTCGGACGACCCCGCCCGCGGGGCACGCTCGCTCGACCTCGGTGAGGCGCACCACCGGCGGTTCAGAAGTCTGGGGGCGGCGACGGACCTGGACGCCGCGGTCGGGCGCCATGCGGACGCGGTGGAGGCCACCCCCGTCGACGCCCCGGAGCGTGTGACGCGTCTGTCCCAACTGGGCGTCGTCCTGTGGGAACGCTTCCGGCTGAGGGGGCAGGCGTCCGACCTGGACACGGCAGTCGACTGTCAGCTGGAGGCCCTGCGGGGCACTTCTGCCGACGGACCCGACCGGTCCAGGTACCTGCTCTTCCTCGGGACAGCTCTCCACACCCGCTACGGCGCCCGCAGGGACTCGGAGGACCTGGACGCCTGCATCGACCGGTACCGGGAGTCGTTGGCCGCCCTTCCGGCGGGTGACTCCGGACGGGCGATGCGCCTGCTCGAACTGGGGCGCGCGCTCGACGCACGTTTCGCGGAGACGGAAGCGGCGGCGGACCTGGACGAGGCCATCGCCTGTCACCGGGAGGCCGTGCGGCGCACCCGGGCCTCCGCACCCCGGCGCGCGAACATGCTGGCCGCTCTGGGCAACTCGCTCCACACCCGGTACGCGGCCGCCGAGGAGCCGGCGGACCTCGACGAGGCCGTCAGCCACCTCCGGGAATCGGTGCGGGACACCCGGGCGGACGAGGCCGCCGCCGGAGTGCACTCGGTCGGCCTGGCCCTGGCGCACCTCGCCCTGTACGAGCGGTCGGGTGAGCCGGCGGACCTCGACGAGGCCGTTCACCGCTACGAGCAGGCCATTCGGTACACACCCGCCGGCCTTCCCGAGCACATGGCGCGGGTGACACTCCTGGGGGACGCACTCCGCCGCCGCTACGGCGCCACCGCGGATACGACGGATCTGGATGCGGCCGTCCGCGCCTACAGGGACGCGTCGCAGGGCACCCCCCGCGACGACCCCGCGTACGCGCCCCGTCTCTCCTCTCTGGGACTCGCGCTGGAGACCAGAAGCGAGGCGAACGGCGGGCAGGCGGACCTGGACGAGGCCATCGCGGTCCACCAGGAGGTGGTGGGTGCCACTCCCCCCGACCACCCCGAGCGCGGTGCGCGGCTGATGGTGTGGGGACGGGCACTGTGCCGCCGGCACGACCGCACGGGCGCTCCGGCGGATCTGGACGAGGGGATCCGGCGTCAGGAGGAGGGCGTACGGACCACCCCTGCCGACCACTCCCTGCACGGGGTGCGGCTGACCGCCCTGGGCATGGCTCTGTACAGCCGGTACGAGCGCACAGGGTCGCTGCCGGACCTCGACGCGGCCATCAGCCGTCAGTTGCGGGCCCTGGAGACGATGGCGGCCGGTGATCCGGCACGTGTCCGGCTTCTGGAGTGGCTGGGCGCGACGCACAGCGCACGGTCCCGGCGGACGGGCACGCTGGCGGACGCGGACCGTGCCGTCAGCTGGTACCGGGAAGCCGTGGAGGCCACTTCCGGCCACGACCCCGAAGGCCCCGGCCGGCTCGCCGACCTGGGCACCGCCCTCGTCATCCGGTTCAGCAGGGCGGGAGATCCGACGGATCTGGACGAGGCCGTCCGCCATCACGAGGACGCGGTGGCGTCCCTGCCCGAGGGACACGCGGTTCTGCCCGATCTGCTGAACGCTCTGGGCAGCGCCCTCCACGCACGGTACGAGCGGACCCGGGCCGCGAGGGACCTCCGGCGCACCGTCGAGTGCTACCGCGAAGCCGTACGGCTTTCGGGCGCCGTCGATGCTCCCCGGCGCGCGATGACACTGGCCAACCTGGGCAGGGCGCTGTGGAGTCGCTACGAGCGGTCCACGGTCGTCAACGTACGCGACGACGCGGAGCGGGCAGGGCTGCGCGCCGACCTGGAAACGGCCATCGGCCACTTCCGGGAAGCAGTACGGATCACTGCCGCCGACCGCCCCGAACGTGCCCCCTACCTGATGCTCCTGGGCGACGCACTGGCATTCCGCCACGAACGGACGGGTGAGACCGCGGACCTGGAGGCGATGGCATCCGCCTGGGAGGAGGCGTGGACGGCGGGGGCCGCCGTCCCGTCGGTCCGCGTCACCGCCGCATGGAGGGCTGCGCGGGCACTGGGGCCGGTCGCCCCCGGTAAGGCGGCGGAGGCCGCGGAGGCCGCGGTGAAGCTGCTGCCCCGGATCTCACCGCGCCGGCTGGAGCGAGATGACCAGCAGCATGCGCTCGGCAGGTTCTCGGGACTGGCTGCCGAAGCCGCCGCCCTGGCACTCGCCGACGACCGCGGAACCAGTGGTGAACGCGCGGCGCGGGCGCTGCGCTCGCTGGAAGCGGGCCGCGGAGTGCTGATCGGCCAGGCGATGGACGTACGGGGCGACCTGTCCGATCTGCGCGTTCGGCACCCGGAGCCGGCAGCCCGCTTCATCCGGTTGCGTGACCTGCTCGACCAGCCGTCGGAAACCTCCCGTCCCGAGACCGGAGAGGGCCTGATCCACGAGACGCGGTCTCAGGCAGTCGCGGAGGACCGGATCCGGCTGGTCGCGGAGTTCGAGGAGACCCTGGCGGAGATCCGCGGGCTGGAAGGGCACTCCGCCTTCGCGCTGCCGCCGAGCGCCGAAGCGCTGACGGGCGAGGCGGCCGAAGGGCCGGTCGTGGTCTTCAACGTCAGCCGTCACCGCGGCGACGCACTGTTGCTGACCAAAGACGGCATCGCGCACACGGAGTTGCCCGAGCTGACCGCGGGCGCCGTGGCGAGGAGGGCGAGGGAGTTCCGGCAGGCGCTCATCGCCGCCACCGGAGCGGACAGGGCGGCGCGGAAGCAGGCGCAGGCCACGCTGGTCGCGGTGAACGAATGGCTGTGGGACGCCGCGGCCGGCCCGGTCCTCGACGCACTCGGTCTGCGGGGCCGACCCGTCGACTGCCCCACGGCCTGGCCACGGGTGTGGTGGGTGCCGGGAGGGCTGCTGGGGCAGCTGCCCCTGCACGCCGCGGGCCACCATTTCGACCCGGCCGGTGCGGGACGCCGTACGGTCATGGACCGCGTGGTCTCCTCGTACACCCCGACGGTGCGCGCCTTGAGCCGTGCCCGCGAACTCACGCGCCGACAGCAGCGGAAGCGCAGTGACGTACGCAGTCTGATCGTGGCGATGCCGACCACTCCCGGTCTGCCCGGCGAGGGGCGGCTGGGGTTCGTCGACGAGGAAGTCGCCGCTGTCAGGGACTACTTGCCCCATCCCGTACTGCTGCGTGAGGGGCATCCGGAAGACGTCGGAGCGTCCACCGCCTCGGCCCGCACGCCCACGAGGGAGAGAGTCCTCGCGCTTCTGCCCCAGTGCTCGATCGCCCACTTCGCATGCCATGGTGCGAGCCATCCCACCGACCCCTCGAAGAGCCTGCTGTTCCTCCACGACCACGTCCGGGACCCGCTGACGGTCGCAGGCCTCACACCGGTGCGGCTCGACCGGGCCGAGCTGGCCTATCTGTCCGCCTGCCGGACCGCCGTCGTCGAGGACGACTCCCTGGCCGACGAAGCCATCCACGTGGCCTCCGCCTTCCAACTGGCCGGATTCCCACAGGTCATCGGCACGTTGTGGGAGATCGACGACGACACCGCCGTGACGGTCGCTGCCGCTGTGTACAGCGGCCTCCTCGTCGGACCGGACGAACTGGACCCCCGAAGAGCCGCTTTCGCGCTGCACGGGGCGGTGCGTACGGTGCGGGACATGCTTCCGGGGGTGCCGTCGCTCTGGGCGGGCTATCTGCACTCGGGCGCCTGAACCACGCCCCTCGGTAGTCGTCCTGTCCGTCATCTGGTGCGCACCGGATGACGTACGACTCGCCGTCGAGGTGGTTTCCCGCCTCCCCCGAGTCCGCACACCGGGGTCGCACGGCGAAGCTTCACACATGCGCAGAGGCCGGCATCCCGCACCACTGGAGCATCGAGGCGAGGACGGAGCACCCATCGTCCACGTCTACGAACGTGACGAGCCAACCGCCACCTGTGTACCCGTCGGCATCTCAGTGGCTCACTCACCGGTCGACGGGTGACTGCTCCAGCCACCCGACGGAGCCGAGGAAGAGCAGCTCCTTGGCAATGGGGGCGCGGTCCGCACCAACGATGTCGATCTCGACGCCGTTGGTGCGGGTCCAGTAGCCGCCCACCGCGGGAGCTGCGGGAAGCTGGCCGTCGGGCAGTAGCCGGGCGAGCGCCTCGCGGATGAGCGGCTCAACCGCCCGGCCGCGCCAGCTGGTCCAGCTCGCCCGGATCCGCGCCAAGGTCTCAAACGGCGACTGCCGTACTGTCAGAGACATACGACCACCGGTAGCATCAGCATCATGAGCGGTAGCAAGAAGTACTCGATCAGCCTGCCCGAGGACCTCGCCGAAGCCGCACGCGCCCACGTCGGGCCCGGCGGCTTCTCCGCCTACGTCGCCGAAGCCCTCGAACAACGGGTCGCCATGGACAAGCTCCGGGAGATCGTCGCCGACTTCGAGACCGACAATGACGAGCTCACCCGCGAGGAGGTCGAAGCCGCCCGCACGCTGCTACGCCATGACCACCGACAGGCCGGCGGGGCCGCCGCCTGATGCCCGGCACCCTACTGCTCGACAGCGAAGGCCTCTCGAAGCTCTACCGCAAGGATCGCGCCGTCATGGCCCTGGTCCAAGCAGCATCGGAGGAAGGCGTCCGCGTGGCCACAAGCGCCATGACCACCCTCGAGGCCGACTACGAGCGCATTCACCCCGCCCGCATCAAGTGGGTCCTCTCCCGCGTCGACGTTCACGACGTCACCAAGGAGATCACCGATCAGGCCGCAGTCCTCCTGCGCAGCCACCGCCTCCACGGCCACAAGTACGCCATCGACGCCGCCTTCGCCGTCATCGCCCGCACCGCACCCCAGCCAGTCACCGTCCTGACCTCCGATCCCGAGGACCTGACGCTCCTGTGCGGCCCCGCAGTAGAGGTCGTCAAGGCCTGAACGCCGGCCACGGTCGTACCGAGCAGACCCGTCGCCAACACCTCGACTCTTCGTGGGACGAGGAATCCACGCGGACAGACGCCTGTGCCCGACCCGCCGACAAGCGTGCCCGGGCACATTTCCTGACTGCTCGTCAGACGTTGAAGCGGGATTCCACGACAAGGCTCTGACCAGCGGAAATGTGGGCGCATCCCAGCACCATCCCAGCACGGGAGCCGCGACAAAGTACAAGAAGATCTAGGGCGCCAAGACTACGCACCAGCGATGCAGCCCGCACAGCACTCCACCGCTGTAATAGTTTCTGTACTAGACTGACGTCATGAAGTCACCCCGCCCCGGAGGCACGGAGAACATCTCCGTCTCGATGCCCTCGGAACTCCTCGGTGCTCTGCGCACGCGTACCGGCAAGCGCGGCGTGTCCGCGTACGTCGCCGCCGCGGTCCGACATCAACTGGCGATGGACGGCCTCGCCGAGATCGTGACCGCCTACGAAGCCGAGCACGAACCGCTGAGCGAGGCCGAGATCCAGGCCGCGCAGCACGAATTGTTCGGTGACGCACCGGCGCCGTACGCATCCGGCGACAGCGCCGCATGAAGGAGCCCGCGGCCAGGTCCCTGGTGCTCGACTCCCAGGCGTTGTCGCTCCTCTTGCGCAACGACCGCCAGATGATCACCCGTATCGAGGCCGCTCGGCGTACAGGCGTGCCCGTCCTCGTGTCGGCCCTGACGGTGGTGGAGGCCGTCTACGGGAAGACGGACACCGCCCGGCCGCACTGGATGCTCTCCCGCCTTCAGGTACAGGACGTCACCCAGGCGGACAGCCTCACCGCAGTACAGCTACTGAGCGACGCCGGTGGCCTGCACGGCCACAAATACGCCATCGACGCCCTCGTCGCCGCGATGGCACTCCGCTCCCCGGCGCCCGTGCTCGTGCTGACCTCGGACCGCGACGACTGGTCGAAGCTGTGCGGCGACCGCGTACAGATCAAGGACGTCTGACCTTGCCGTTTACCCCTTCCAGCGAAGACGGCTCGCGACCCGAGAGCGGCTAATGCCGATATCGGTGCCATCAACATTGGCCCCGTGCGCATGGTCGACGAGACCTTCCTCGTGTCCCCGTCGCTGGAACCGTTGCTGGAAGGGCTCCGGCGGACCGGGCCCGGTCTCCACTCAGGGCTGCACCTGGAGCGAGCCGCCATGGCCCGCCACCTGATCGTCCAGGTGTGCGCCGACCGGGAGCGGGCCCTCGCCGACGGCACTCCCACCTATTGGCCCACGTGGCACGACACCGCCACCGGCCTCATCGACGCCATCGTCGGAATGTGGCAGTCACCGGTCTCGTCCTGAAGACCTGCACGCCACCGGCACGGACCAGGGGCACCTGCACGGCCGCCCCTCCACCGACTTCTGGACGTCCGCCCTCGCTGGGGCGTTCGCACTGCCGGAGGGAGAGCTAGCTCCAAAGTGCGGTGCGCAATCTTCTCCGGGCTCGCTGTCCTCATCACACGTGCCACGGCACGCGTCCTCGGGCAGGCGGCCGCCAACCCTGCGAAGCCGGGGCGCGCAGTCAGTCGTTTGCGGGGACGGTGGGGTGGGCCTGCGCGTCCTTGGTGGCTGCCCAGGCGGATAGCAGGCGCAGTGCGTCGTGGGCTGGGGTGCCTGGTTCGGCGCTGTAGGCGGTGAGGGTCAGGCCGGGCTGGGCCGGCAGGGCCATGGCGTCGAAGTCGAGGACGAGGTCGCCGATCTCGGGGTGGCGGAACGGTTTGCGGCCGGTGTGGTGCAGGCGCACGTTGTGCTTGGCCCAGGCGATCCGGAATTCGTCACTGCGGGTGACCAGCTCGCCGATCAGCCCGGTGAGTTCCGTTTCGTGCGGAGCGCGCCCCGCCTCGGTGCGCAGTAGCGAGACGGTGGTGTTGAGCGAGGCGTCCCAGTCGGGGAAGAAGTCCCGGCCGGTGGAGTTGAGGAACTGAAAGCGGGCGATGTTGACCGGGCGCGGTGCGTCAGGGGTGAAGAGCGGGGCGTAGAGGGCGCGGCCGAGGCGGTTGATGGCCAGGATGTCCAGGCGTCCGTTGCGGACGAAGGCCGGGCTGTCGGTCATGGAGTCCAGGACGCGCTGGATGCTGGCGGGGATGGGCCCGCGCGGCTTCCTGGTGCGCCGGGCGGGGCGGGTGCGCTGGGCTGCGGCCAGGTCGTAGAGGTGGGCGCGTTCCGCGTCGTCGAGCTGGAGGGCGTTCGCCACGGCGTCCAGGACCTCCTCGGAGGCTCCGGCGAGGTGGCCGCGCTCCAGGCGGACGTAGTAGTCGATGCTGACACCGGCCAGGAGGGCGACTTCCTCGCGGCGCAGTCCCGGTACGCGGCGGTTGCTGCCGAAGGCGGGCAGCCCCGCCTGCTGGGGGGTGATCTTCGCGCGGCGGGTGGCGAGGAACTCACGGATGTCGTGGGCGGTGTCCATACAGCCAGGCTAGGACCGCTTCGGCGGTCCTGGGGAGTCCTGTCAGTACCTGTAACGACAGTACCTTCCGCCCGCGTATGACCTGCGGTTTCCTCGATAGGGAAGGCAGCGACGCCGCCCCGGTCCTGAACGGGGACGGCTGAGGCTGCCGGGCAGACCGCCCTGTTGGAGAGTGGATCTGCCGGATCCGTGACCGTACCGCGTAAGGAGTCATCGCATGGCGAAGCAGTCCGCGCCCCCCGAACTGGCCGGCATCGCGCCGAAGCTCGTCGAAATCTCGAACGATGTGCTGTTCGGCGACGTGTGGGAGCGCCCAGGGCTCTCCCCCCGCGACCGCAGCCTGGTCACGGTGAGCGTCCTGGCCGCTCTCTACCGCAGCGAGCAGCTCCCGTACCACCTAGGCAAGGCCCTGGAGCACGGGCTCAGCGTCGAAGAGCTCTCCGAGGCCATTACCCATCTGGCGTTCTACGCCGGATGGCCCAACGCCATGACCGCGATCACGCTGCTGAAGAAGATCGCGGACGAGCAGTCCGCCTGACCACCAGCGCATCCAACGCCCCGATGCCCCACACGGCCGGACGGGCGTGTTGAACCAAAGGAGAGAACGAGATGGCTGCCCACGAATTCGATCAGGTCTTCCCCCTCGGGGAGAAGAACGACGCCTTCGCGCAGTACTTCACCGGCCAGAGCTACCTGGCTCCGCTCGCCTCGGGCAGCGTTCCCGTCAGCAACGTCTCCTTCGAGCCGGGCTGCCGCAACAACTGGCACATCCACCACGGCACGGACGGCGGTGGTGACCAGATCCTGCTAAGCACGGCGGGCAGCGGCTGGTACCAGGCCGAGGGCGCAGAGCCCGTCAGCATGGAGCCTGGCACGGTCATCCGCGTCCCGGCGGGCACGAAGCACTGGCACGGCGCGAAGGCTGATGCGTGGTTCTCCCACGTCGCCTTCATCACGCCGGGCGAAGACGTCAGCAACGAATGGCTCGAGCCCGTCACCGACGAGGTGTACGGCAAGCTGCCTAAGAGCGGAGCGAACGCATGACCATCCTCAACGAGACGTACAGGCTCTCCACCGGCGTCGTGATTCCCAAGTTGGGGCTCGGGACCTGGTTCATCGACGATGGCCAGGCGGCCGGCGCGGTCCGCGCAGCCGTTCAGATCGGCTACCGCAACATCGACACCGCCCAGGCGTACGGCAACGAGCGCGGCGTCGGCGAGGGGGTGCGCACCTCGGGAGTATCCCGCGAGGAACTGTTCGTATCGACGAAGCTCGCCGCGGAGATCAAGGACTACGACCAGGCGCTCGCCGCGATCGACGGCTCCCTGGACACGCTGGGCCTGGACCGTATCGACCTGATGTTGATCCACAGCCCGCAGCCGTGGGACGACTTCCGCGGCGGCGACTACGCCCAGGGCAACCGCGAGGCGTGGCGTGCCCTGGAGGACGCCCACAAGACGGGCAAGATCCGCTCCATCGGCGTCTCCAACTTCCAGCAGCACGACTTGGAGAACATCCTGCAGGGCGCGACGGTGGTCCCGCACGTGAACCAGTTGCTCGTCCACGCCGGCAACACCCCCACAGAGCTCCTGGCCTACTGCGAGAGCAAGGAGATCCTCGTCGAGGCGTACTCGCCGATCGCCCACGGCGCGATCCTGAAGAACGCCGAAGTCCAGGCGATGGCACAGAAGTACGGCGTGACCGTCCCCCAGCTGTGCATCCGCTACACCCTTCAGCTGGGCGCCGTGTCGCTGCCCAAGACGGCGAACCCCGAGCACATGCGGTCCAACGCCGACGTCGACTTCGAGATCTCCGGCGACGACATGAACGTCCTGCGGGACCTGCGCGACGTGGACTACGGCGAGCACAGCGCCTTCCCCGTCTACAGCGGCAAGTGACGCCAGGCGAGCACCACCATCGCGTCAACGGGCTGGCCCTGACGCCGCGGGCCGGACGCCACAGCGCCTCGGCGTTGGGGCTAGCAGCCGCGCGGTCCTTCGCGCAGGCGGGTGCAGCTGTCGTTCTCGCCGACGTCAACCAAGGAGGCAGCCGCCATGGCTGACGGAGCACCCGTCGGGCGTCTCGGCACCGCCGAGGGAGTCGCCGCCGCCCTCTGACTGCGCGTGACACCGCCGGCTTCGTCGTCGGTGTTGCCCTGCCCATCGACGGCGGGTACACGACCCACCGAACCACCCGCGTCCCGCACCACCACCGCACGCCCGACGAAGGAGATCGATTATGCACATGCGCACGTTGGGCCAGGGCCTGCGAGTGTCTGCCATCGGCCTGGGCTGTATGGGGATGTCCCAGAGCTACGGCCCCAACCCGGGCAGCCGCGCGGACATGATCGGCGTGCTGCGCGGCGCGGTCGAGCGTGGCGTCACGTTCTTCGACACGGCGGAGGTCTACGGCCCCTACGTGAACGAGGAACTCGTCGGTGAGGCCCTGGCACCGGTCCGGGATCAGGTCGTGCTGGCAACGAAGTTCGGCTGGCGCATCGAGAACGGCGCCTCGACCGGCCTCGACAGCCGACCCGAGCAGATCAAGCAGGTCGCCGACGCCTCACTGCGCCGGCTCCGCACCGAGACGATCGACCTCTTCTACCAGCACCGGGTGGACCCCGACGTGCCGATCGAGGACGTGGCCGGAACCGTCGGCGAACTGGTGCAGGCGGGGAAGGTACGGCACTTCGGGCTGTCCGAGGCGGCGGCCTCCACGATCCGCCGCGCCCACGCCGTGCACCCGGTGACCGCGGTGCAGAGCGAATACTCACTGTGGACCCGCGACCCCGAGCCCGAGGTCCTTCCGGTGCTGGCCGAACTCGGCATCGGCTTCGTGCCGTTCAGCCCGCTCGGGAAGGGCTTCCTCACCGGGACGGTCGACACCAGGACCACGTTCTCCGACGGCGACGTCCGCACCACGATCCCCCGCTTCAGCGAAGACAACCGTGCCGCCAACCAGCAACTGGTCGACCACGTCGCCGCCCTGGCCCAAGCAAAGGACGCCACACCAGGGCAGGTGGCGCTGGCGTGGCTGCTCGCCCAGCACCCCTCGATCGTGCCGATTCCTGGTACCCGCCGTACCGAGCGGGTGGAGGAGAACACCGCTGCCACGCAGGTGGCCCTGTCGGCGGATGAGCGGGCGGATCTGGATGCGGCAGCGGGACGTCTCGGTATCCACGGTGACCGCTACAACGAGATGCACATGGGGCTGGTCGGCAAGTGACCCCGCGGCGGCGACCGCCCTCGCACACCGGCGCAGACCGGGGTGGTGCCTTAACTCGGGCACCATCACGACCTACGGGTCTGCGGGTTCTACCGGTACCGGTAATGAACACGCCTCCCCACGCGCGTGACCAGCAGTCTCCTGGAAGCGACTGGGCAGCGACCGTACTGGCTACTCAAAGCCCACGCTGGCGTTCGGCGACCTGCCCGACGAGAAGATGTGGCGCATCGACCGCACGGCCGACTACGGCGCTTTCCAGGACGCTGCCCGCGGCCGGGTCGACCTGGCCCGCATCGAGCGGCACTGGGAGGACATCCTGCGGATCATCGGGTCCATGCACACCGGGGCCGTGCGCGCCTACGACGTGTGGCCGCGCAGAGCCCGCCGCGGGTGCGCGATCCCGGGCAGGGCCGCAAAGCTCACACCTGCCCGAATCACGCACGCGGCATCTTCCGGATGCCGGGGTGTACAGTTTTAACGGAACGCATTCCGTTTAATGTTCTAAACGGAATGCGTTCCGGAAGATGAGTCGAGGTGATCGAAGGAGGATGCCGCATGCCCACCGCCCCCCGCAGGACCAGGAGCGATGCGCTGCACAATCGCGAGCGACTGCTGGAGATCGCCGCACATGCCTTCGCCGAGCAGGGCCCTGAGGCCACGCCGGCCGCCATCGCCAAACAAGCGGGCGTAGGGGTCGGCACCCTCTACCGGCACTTCCCGACCCGCGAAGCCCTCCTCGTCGCCGCCCATACCCGGCAGATCACCCTCGTGTGCGAGAAGGCCGGCGACCTCGCGGCCCGGCACACCGGCGCCGAGGCCACCCGGGCATGGCTGGACCACTTCCTGGACCACGCGATGGCCAACAGCAACATGTGCGCGGCCCTGAATGCGGCCCTCGTCTCCGATGCCGACCCTTACGCCCATACGCACACGCTGCTGAACGAAGCCGTCATCACCCTGGTCGACGCCGGAGCCCGGGACGGCTCCCTGCGCGCCGACATCACCCCGGGCGACGCCCTGCTCCTGGTGGGCAGCGCCGCCGCCTGGGCACAGCACAGCACCAGGGAGCAGGCCCACCGGCTCGTCGAACTCCTCATGGACGCGCTGACCAAAAACGCGACCGCGTCCTGAACCCGCACCGTCGCACCGACGCGGCGACGTTTCACCCGCAGAACTGAAAGGCATCCACCATGGCAACGACCCTCATCATCGGCGCGTCCGGAACCATCGGATCGCATCTGGTCAACGAGCTGGACAAGGACCACGAGGGACTTGAGGTCCGCCTCGCGACACGGCGCGCCGATGTCGCCGAGCAGTGGCGCGCGCAGGGGCGCGAAACCGTCGTGCTGGACCTGGACCGGCCCGAGCACTTCGCCGAAGCACTGGAGGGGGTCGACCGGGTCTTCCTCCTGACCGGGTACACCGCGAACATGCTCTACCAGAGCAAAATGTTCATCGACGCCGCCGCGCAGACCGGCGTGGAGCACATCGTCCACCTCGGAGTCTTCAGCTCCGGCCACGACAGGATTCCGCACTACAGCTGGCACGAGCTGATCGAGACCTACATCGAGGCCAGCGGCATCGCCTGGACGCACCTGCACCCGAACGTCATCACGGACACGGTCCTGGCCACGGTCGCCGAAACCAACTCGTTCAGCGTGTCCTGGCAGGAGACGGCCCTCGGGTGGGTGAGCGCCGCCGACATCGCCGCGGTCGCCGCCGCGGTACTGCGGGAAGGACCGGCCGAACACGGCGGAAAGAACTACTGGCTGAGCACAGAAGTGGTCAGCGGTCCGCAGGTAGCCGAGATCCTCAGCAAGGTGCGGGGAGCCCAGATCACGTGCACCGTGTCCGGCCCCGAGGGCTTGGCCGACTACGTGAGCTCGATCCCCTCGGCCGGCGACCGCCTCTACATGGAAAGCGCCGTCGCGACGATGCGCCAGACCGTGCTCGGCACCATGGAATTCCAGGCCGTCGTCCGCGACGACGTCCGCACCGTCCTGGGACGTCCCGGAACCACAGTGGAGGAGTGGGCGCGGGAGAACCTCGGTCCCACGGCCTGAGTCCGGACGATCCGGCGTCAGGCGTACCGGTGCCGTTCAGCGGCGGACGTCGCCGGGAGCAAGAAGGCTGGTCAGCTCGGCGATCGCCTCAGGTGAGGGCTTGAAGTAGCGGCGGACGTTCTCCGGCTTCTTGTGCCGCGACTTGGCCATCAGCATCAGCAAGAAGGCGCCCTGCTCGCCGAGGTGAGTCAGGGCGGAGTAGCGGTACTCGTGCAGGTCCCAGCACGGGCGTTCCCATCCCATCCCAGCACGATCCCAGCACGGTAGGGATGAGCAGGGGTGATGACAGGTGACGAGGGGTCAGCTATCCCAGCACCATCCCAGCACGGGAAAAAACCGAGGGCCCGACTCCGAAGAGTCGGACCCTCTCTGAGCTGGGCGTTTGTCAGATCAGCGACGTGGTGACATGGCAGCGGCTACACGTTGAAGCGGAATGTCTGCGGTCTGATCCTGACCTGCGGCAGAGCCGAATGCAGCACCCTGACCAGGCATTTCCTCGTTGGTATGCGTTGAGTCCCGACGGACACTTACGGATGCCCTGCGGACCGTTTGCGGACTGATCCGATCCGCGCCTGTCCCTCCTCGACGATCTGGTGGGCCATCGCCGCGCGAAAGGCCGACCGCGTCCGGCGTCGGCTCGGCGACCACGTCGCGGCGCGCGCACGCGCCGAAGGGGCGTCAGCCGCCTCCTGCGGCAACCGCCTCCCGCTCACTGCGCCCATTGTGTACACATGGCACACCTGGTACCCTTCAAGCATGAGTCAGCCGCTACCCATGGAGTCCATCCGCGACGTACGCGCTCACCTGGCCGAAGTCGTCGAACGGGCCGATCGCGACGACGTGCCCACCGTCATCACCCGTCGCGGCAAGCAGGTCGCCGCCGTGGTCTCGATCGACGTGCTACGCAAGTACCAGGAGTGGGAGGAGCGCGAGATCAACCGCATCATCGACGAGCGCATGGCGAGTCCGGCCGTTGGCGTCCCGATCGAGGACGTGATGAGGGAGACGCTGGCACGCAGTGAGTGACTACCGCACGATGTTCCGGCCCGAGGTCCAAGCCGAGTTGCGCAAGATCCCGAGGGACATGGCGCTTCGCATCCTGGCCAAACTGACAGAGCTGGAGAGTGACCCCTTCGGCTTCAACACCACCGCACTGGTGTCTCAGCCTGAGCGCCGCCGCCTCCGGGTCGGCGACTACCGTGTCGTCTACACGATCGACAACGGGGAGCTGGTGGTGTGGGTCGTACACGTCGGACACCGCTCCACGGTCTACGACACGTAGCCCGCTCCCGGTTCTGCGGACTGTTGCGGACAGCAGAAGGGCCTGACCCGCATCCTCGCAGGTCAGGCCCTTCTGCATACGCGATCACACGTTGAAGCGGAACTCCACCACGTCGCCGTCCTGCATCACGTAGTCCTTGCCCTCCATGCGGGCCTTGCCCTTCGCACGGGCCTCGGCGACCGAGCCCGTCTCGACCAGGTCCTCGAAGGAGACGATCTCCGCCTTGATGAAGCCCTTCTGGAAGTCGGTGTGGATCACACCGGCCGCCTCCGGGGCCGTGGCGCCCTTCTTGATCGTCCAGGCGCGGGCTTCCTTCGGGCCTGCCGTGAGGTAGGTCTGCAGGCCGAGGGTGTCGAAGCCGACACGGCCGAGGGTGGCCAGACCGGGCTCTTCCTGGCCCATGGACTGGAGGAGTTCGAGGGCCTCGTCGTCGTCGAGCTCGATCAGCTCGGACTCGATCTTGGCGTTGAGGAAGATGGCCTCGGCCGGGGCGACCAGGGCGCGCTGCTCGTTCTTGAAGTCCTCGTCGACCAGCTCGTCCTCGTCGACGTTGAACACGTACAGGAAGGGCTTCGTCGTGAGCAGGTGCAGCTCGTGGAGCAGGCGGCCCTTCTCGGTGCCGGCGGTGATGCCCCGGGAGAAGAGAGTGTCGCCCGCTTCGAGGATCTTCTGGGCCTCCTCGACGGCCGCGAGGACCGCGACCTTCTCCTTCTGGAGCCGGGACTCCTTCGTCAGGCGCGGGACCGCCTTCTCGACGGACTGCAGGTCGGCCAGGATCAGCTCGGTGTTGATCGTCTCGATGTCGTCCTTGGGCGAGACCTTGCCGTCGACGTGGACGACGTTCTCGTCCTTGAAGGCGCGGATGACCTGGCAGATCGCATCGGACTCGCGGATGTTCGCGAGGAACTTGTTGCCCAGGCCCTCGCCCTCGCTCGCGCCGCGCACGATGCCCGCGATGTCGACGAAGTCGACGGTCGCGGGGAGCAGCTTCTGCGAGCTGAAGATCTCGGCGAGCTTGTTCAGGCGGGGGTCGGGGACGCCCACGACACCGACGTTCGGCTCGATGGTGGCGAACGGGTAGTTGGCCGCCAGCACGTCGTTCTTGGTCAGGGCGTTGAACAGGGTCGACTTGCCGACATTCGGCAGGCCGACGATTCCGATCGTGAGCGACACTTTGGCGACTTCCTGAAGTGAGGTGAGGGGCTGTGCGGGCGGGCCGGGAGTGGACCGATTCTCCAGTTTACGGGCGGGGCGGGGCACCCCGTCACGGGTGCGGGGACGGAGCAGGTCAGGGCCGTACGGGCCTGTTTCGGCCGTGCGGGGTCGAACGCAACGCCAAGGTCGTCCAAAACGCGTGTCCAACGCCCGAAAGAGTGCACCCGGCGACCTAGGTTGTCCGGGTGGAGCAGCACAGGACACGTACCCCGCAGCGCAGGCAGCCCTCGCAGGTCCGGTCCGCCCCGCCGGGCGGCCTCGGCGAGGGGAAGTCCGCGGTGACGGTGACCGTCGCCCCGCCGATGGCGGGAGGAGCGGCGGGTTCCCGGCCCGGCGGCGCCGCGCCTCTGGTCCAGGCGCTGCGCAGATTCCCCAACCCCCGGCTGACCGGGATCGGCGCCGGGCTCTTCGCGGCCCTGGTCATGTTCCTGCTGGCCTGCGTCGACCGGCTGCTCCTCGGCGGTTCGGAGATCGTGTACGGCCTGCTGTTCCTGCCCGTCAGCGCGCTGACCGCCCTCTGGGTGCGGCCCGCCGACCTGGTGACCGCGCCGATCATCGTGCCCATCGCCTTCGCGGTCGGTGTGATCCCCGTCGCCGGGGGCACGGGCGGCTTCGGCGGTCAGACGATGGCCGTCGTGACGGCGCTGGCGGTCCACGCCGGCTGGCTGTACGGGGGCACACTCGTCGCGGGGGTCATCGCCACCGTACGGAAGGTCCGGCAGATGCGGGAGCGGCAGCGTCACCTGGTCAGGGCCGACCGGGCTGTCCGCCGCCCCCGCGCGTAGGGGTTACTTGCCGGTGGCCGCCATGGCCGCACCGACGATGCCGGCGTTGTTCTGCAGCTCGGCGGGGACCATCTCGGCCCGTACGCGCTCGATGAGCGGCAGGAACTTCTCGGCCTTGCGGCTGACGCCGCCGCCGATGATGAACAGTTCGGGCGAGAACAGCATCTCCACGTGGACCAGGTACTTCTGCACCCGGTGCGCCCAGTGGTGCCAGCTGAGGTCCTCGTCCTCCTTGGCCTTCGTGGAGGCGCGCTTCTCCGCGTCGTGACCGTGCAGCTCCAGATGGCCGAGCTCGGTGTTGGGGACCAGCTGCCCGTCGGTGAAGACGGCGCTGCCGATGCCCGTACCGAGGGTCAGCATGATCACCGTGCCCTTACGGCCGCGGCCCGCGCCGAAGGTCATCTCCGCGACACCCGCCGCGTCGGCGTCGTTGAGGATCGTGACGGGCTGACCGATGCGGTCGCTCAGCAGCGTCCGCGCGTCCGTGTCGATCCATCCCTTGTCCACGTTGGCCGCGGTCCTCGTGATGCCGCCGGTGACCACTCCGGGGAACGTGATGCCGACCGGCCCCTGCCAGTCGAAATGGCCGACGACCTCGGCCACACCGTCGGCCACACTGCCGGGCGTGGCCGGGTGGGGTGTCAGTACCTTGTGGCGCTCCCGCGCCAGCTCTCCGCGATCCAGGTCCACGGGCGCGCCCTTGATCCCTGAACCGCCGATATCCACACCGAAGATCTCCATGTGATCCACGGTACGGGCAGGTGGCGCGGATCACTCCCCGGACGGGCGAACCGACGGCGCCCGCACGGGGTCACCGTGCGGGCGCGCGGGTCACTCGCGGGGCAGCCGCGTACGCCGGGACTACTCGGCGGCGAGCGCCGCGGCCTCGGCACGCAGGTCGCGGCGGAGCTCCTTCGGCAGCGAGAAGGTGATCGACTCGTCGGCCGTCTTCACCGTCTCCACGTCCGCGTAGCCCCGCTCGCCCAGCCACTCCAGCACCCCGTCGACCAGGACGTCGGGCACCGAGGCACCCGAGGTGAGGCCGACCGTGGTGACGCCCTCCAGCCATGCCTCGTCGATCTCGTCGGCGAAGTCCACCAGGTGGGCGGCCTGAGCGCCTGCGTCCAGGGCCACCTCGACCATACGGATCGAGTTGGAGGAGTTCTTCGAGCCGACGACGATGACCAGCTCCGCGTCCTCGGCCAGCTTCTTCACCGCGACCTGGCGGTTCTGCGTGGCGTAGCAGATGTCGTCGCTGGGCGGGGAGAGGAGGTTCGGGAACTTGTTCTTGAGTGCGCCGACCGTCTCCATCGTCTCGTCGACGGAGAGCGTGGTCTGGGAGAGCCAGACGACCTTCGACTCGTCGCGGACCTCGACGTTGGCGACGTCCTCGGGGCCGTCGACCAGCGTGATGTGGTCGGGGGCCTCGCCGCTCGTGCCGATGACCTCCTCGTGACCCTCGTGGCCGATCAGGAGGATGTCGTAGTCCTCCTTGGCGTAGCGGACGGCTTCCTTGTGGACCTTGGTGACCAGCGGGCAGGTCGCGTCGATCGTCGCGAGGTTGCGCTCGGCGGCCTCCGCGTGGACCGTCGGGGCGACGCCGTGCGCGGAGAACATCACGATGGAGCCCTCGGGCACCTCCGCGGTCACGTCGACGAAGATCGCGCCCTTCTTCTCGAGCGTTTGCACGACGTACTTGTTGTGCACGATCTCGTGACGGACGTAGATCGGGGCACCGTACTGCTCCAGGGCCTTCTCGACGGCGATCACGGCGCGGTCCACGCCCGCGCAGTAGCCACGGGGCGCGGCGAGCAGGACACGGCGGGCAGGAGTTGCAGTCATGCGTCCCATCGTAAGGCCGTACCGAACAGGCGCCGGATCGGCGGGGTCGGGAGACTGATGCGTACGCAATCCAGTGACGGAGGCTTCATGGCGGACAGCGGCAGCAGCACGGACGAGGGATCGCTGCGGCGCACACTCGGGTTCCGGGACCTGGTGGTCTACGGGCTGCTGTTCATCGCCCCCATGGCCCCGGTCGGCGTGTTCGGCACGCTGGACGCGAAGTCCGACGGGGCCGTGGCGCTGGTGTACCTGGTGGCGACGGTGGTGATGGCCTTCACGGCGTTCAGCTACGCCCAGATGGTCCGGGTCGCCCCGATGGCCGGGTCGGTCTTCGCCTACGCCCGCAAGGGCCTCGGGGAGGGGCCGGGGTTCATCGCCGGCTGGATGGCGATGCTCGACTACCTGCTCATCCCCGCCGTCGCCTACCTCTTCTCCGGGATCGCGATGAACGCTCTGGTCCCCGAGGTGTCGCGGTGGGTGTGGACGGCGATCGCGGTCGTGGTGACGACCCTGCTCAACCTCTGGGGCGTACGGGCGGCGGCCCGGGTGGGCTTCGCGGTGCTCGCCATGGAGATCGTGGTGCTGCTGGTGTTCGTGGTGTCGGCCGTGGTGGTGCTGGCCAGGGACGGGGCCCAGCGCGGCTGGCTGACGCCCCTCACCGGGGACACCGGGTTCTCGACGACCGCGGTGCTGGGGGCGGTGTCCGTCGCCGTGCTCTCCTATCTGGGCTTCGACGCGATCGCCTCGTTCGCGGAGGAGGTGACGGGGGGTTCGGCGAAGGTGGCGAGGGCGGTGCTCTTTTGCCTGCTGCTCGCCGGGGTGCTGTTCGTCGTCCAGTCGTATCTGGCGGCCCTGCTGCAACCGGTGAGCTCGGCGGAGCTCGCGGCGGACCCGGTGATGCAGGGGTCCGCGTTCTACGACGCGGTGGACGCCTCGGTCGGCACCTGGCTGCACGACCTGGTGGCCGTCAGCAAGGCGGTCGGGGCGGCCTTCGCGGCGCTGGCCGGGCAGGCGGCGGCCGGGCGGCTGGTGTTCGCGATGGGCAGGGAGGGGCGGCTGCCGTCGTTCCTCTCCCGGGTCGACGGCAGGTCGGGGGTGCCGCGCGTCGCGATCGCGTGCGCCGCGGTCGTGACGCTGGTGGCGGCGGTGTGGGCAGCCCGGCGCGACGACGGCCTCGACCACCTGGTGTCGGTGGTGAACGTCGGCGCGCTCACCGCGTTCGTGCTGCTGCACGCGTCGGTGGTCGGCTGGTTCGCCGTGCGCCGGATGGAAGGACCGCCGAGCTGGTGGCGTCACGTCGTGGTGCCGGTGGTGGGTGCCGGCGTACTGGTCGCGGTGATCCTGGAGGCGACGGCGACCGCCCAGCTGGTGGGCGTGTGCTGGCTGGGGATCGGCCTGGTGGTACTCGCGCTCCAGTGGGGGCGGCGGGCCGCCTGATTGTCGGCACCGGCCGATACGCTCGCCCGTATGGCTCTCACTACGTCCCCGGAAGCCCCGCTGCCCGTCGGCGACGTGTCACGGCTGATCGGCGGGTGGATCGACAGGCTCGGCGCGGTCTGGGTCGAGGGGCAGATCACCCAGCTGTCGCGGCGGCCCGGTGCGGGGGTGGTGTTCCTGACGCTGCGCGATCCGTCCCACGACATCTCGGTGAGCGTGACCTGCTTCCGGCAGGTCTTCGACCGGATCGCCGATGTGGTGACGGAGGGCGCCCGGGTGGTCGTCCTCGCCAAGCCGGAGTGGTACGCCCCTCGCGGGCAGCTGTCCCTGCGGGCCACGGAGATACGGCCGGTGGGCATCGGGGAGCTGCTGGTGCGGCTGGAGCAGCTGAAGAAGTCGCTGGCCGCCGAGGGGCTCTTCGCCCTGGACCGTAAGAGGCCCCTGCCTTTCCTGCCGCAGCTGATCGGCCTGGTCTCCGGTCGGGCGTCGGCGGCCGAGCGGGATGTGCTGGAGAACGCCAGGCGGCGCTGGCCCGCGGTGCGCTTCGAGGTGCGCAACACGGCGGTGCAGGGCGTGCACGCCGTGAATCAGGTGGTGCGGGCGGTGCAGGAGCTGGACGGGCTGCCGGAGGTCGACGTGATCGTCGTCGCCCGCGGCGGCGGCAGCGTCGAGGACCTGCTGCCGTTCTCCGACGAGGCACTGATCCGGGCGGTGGCCGCGTGCCGTACACCGGTGGTCTCCGCGATCGGGCACGAGCCGGACTCGCCGCTGCTCGACCTGGTGGCGGACGTGCGGGCGTCGACGCCGACGGACGCGGCGAAGAAGGTCGTGCCGGACGTGGGCGAGGAGCTCGACCGCGTCCAGCAGCTCCGGGACCGGGCGCTGCGGACCGTGCGCGGGCTGATCGACCGGGAGGAGCGGGGGCTCGCGCACGCGCTGGGCCGGTCCTCCATGGAGCGGCCGCAGCGGATGGTGGACGAGCGGGAGGCGGAGATCGAGGCGCTGACCGGGCGGAGCCGCAGGGTGCTCGGGCATCTGCTGGACCGTGCCGACTCGGAGCTCGCGCACACCCGGGCCCGGGTCGTGGCACTGTCGCCCGCGGCGACGCTGGAGCGGGGATACGCCGTGCTGCAGCGGCCGGACGGCCATGTGGTGCGCTCCCCCGCGGACGCCGGGGCGCCCGGTGGGGAGCTGCGGGCGCGGGTCTCCGAGGGCGAGTTCACCGTCCGGGTCGCGGAGTGAGGGCCGGGGATTGTCCGAGCCCGCGCATAGGGTGGTCGGCATGACGGACGACGGGACGACGACGGCTGCCGCGACGGGCACGCTCGGGTACGAGCAGGCACGGGACGAGCTGATCGAGGTCGTACGCCGCCTGGAGGCGGGCGGTACGACGCTGGAGGAGTCGCTGGCCCTGTGGGAGCGCGGCGAGGAGCTGGCGAAGGTGTGCCGGCACTGGCTGGAGGGCGCGCGAGCCCGGCTGGACGCCGCGCTGGCGCGGCCGGAGGAGCCCTCCGAGGCGGACGGCCCCACGGACTGAGGCGCGCGGCGCGGGCGCTTCGGGCACGGCGCCTGTGCGGGTGCGCTACCCGGTGGGATTCCACGGGCGAGGCGTCACGAAGTGGTGGGTCACCGCGCCCTGGAACTCTGAGCGGTGGATCTCTGAGCCCTGGAACTCTGAGCCGCGGACCGGTGCGCCGTAGATCTGCGTGCCGTGGAGCATGCACCGCAGACCCGCGTGCCGTGGACCATGCTCCGTGGAACCGTGTGCCGTGGATCACCCCGAAGCGATTTAGTTGAACTTTAATCTATTCTTCGGTTACGGTACTTCACGGTGCTCCTGAAGCCCTCACTCGTATCCGTCGGAAGGTAACGCCCCAGATGTCCCTCGTTCTTGACCCCGCCGCCCAGGACCTCCTCTTCCGTGAGGCTCGCACTGCGAACACGTTCACCGACGAGCCGGTGACCGACGAGCAGGTCCAGGCGATCTACGACCTGGTCAAGTACGGCCCCACCGCCTTCAACCAGTCGCCGCTGCGCGTCGTCCTGGTCCGCTCGGCCGAGGGCCGCGAGCGCCTGGTGAAGCACATGGCCGAGGGCAACCGCCCGAAGACCACGACCGCCCCGCTGGTCGCGCTCCTCGTCGCGGACCACGAGTTCCACGAGGAACTCCCGGCACTCCTGCCGCACTTCCCGCAGGCCAAGGACGCGTTCTTCTCCGAGCGCCCGGTCCGCGAGCAGTCCGCCGCGCTGAACGCCGCGCTGCAGGCCGCCTACTTCATCATCGGCGTCCGCGCCGCCGGCCTGGCCGCCGGCCCGATGACCGGCTTCGACGCCTCGGGCATCGAGAAGGAGTTCCTGGACGGCGACCACAAGCTGCTCATGGCCGTCAACATCGGCAAGCCGGGCGAGGACGCCTGGTTCCCGCGCCTGCCGCGCCTGTCCTACGACGAGGTCGTCACGACCGTCTGAGTTCCCCTCCCGGAACCGGCACAGGAGCCCCGCGACGCCGAGCGTCGCGGGGCTCCTTCATGCTCACGGCCCGGCCGGGACCCGAATCCCGTCAGGAGGCGGCGGGTGCGCCCGAGGGGGCGTCCTCGGCCGGGGCGGTCTCCAGGGCGGCCGCCATCTCGGCCAGCCGCTCCGCCGGGGCCGAGCCGGTGACCACCGTCGTCACACCCTCGGCGTGCAGCACCAGCGCGTCGTACTTCGGCCCCTCCCAGACCTCCCAGGCCCGGCCGGAGACGTCCCGCGTGCGCCCGGTGTCCTCCGCGTCCTGGCTGACCGCGGGCACGTACTTCTTCGCCGGGGTCGTCGACTGCTCCACGGCGACGTACCGGTCGTCCGGGTCGAGGTAACCGAGGTGCCAGCCCGCGCCCTTCTGCCCCTCGTAGGAGACGGAGGTCGGCTTCCAGCCCTCGGGCAGCCCGGCCGGGGCCGCCACCGGGTACGGCGCGGCCCGGCGGGCCGTCGCGAGTTCCACCCGGTAGTCGACCGCCTTGATCGGGTCGGCCTTGTCGTCGTGCGGGATGAAGATGTAGACGACGCCCGCCACCGCGGTGATCACGAGCATCGACAGGATCATGTCCCGGACGGTCTGCTTGCCTCGCTTGCTTGCCACGGACTCAATGGTGGCATGAGCGCCCCGCCGACCGGTCGGCGGGCGCCTGCTCATACGTGACCCGCCCTGCTCATTTTATCGACCTACCGATAGAGTCACAGCACCCTCTTTTCCGGTCGTCGTCGTACAGAAAGGTGCGCTCCGATGTCCGAGCATCATCTGCCGTCCCCGCTCGAGGTCTCCCCGGAGGCCCCCGACCGCAACCTGGCCCTCGAGCTGGTGCGGGTCACCGAGGCCGCCGCCATGGCCGCCGGGCGCTGGGTCGGCCGTGGCGACAAGATCGGCGCCGACGGCGCCGCGGTGAACGCCATGCGCACGCTCGTCTCCACGGTGTCGATGAACGGTGTCGTCGTCATCGGTGAGGGCGAGAAGGACGAAGCCCCCATGCTCTTCAACGGCGAGCACGTCGGCGACGGCACCGGAGCCGAGGTCGACATCGCCGTCGACCCGATCGACGGCACCACGCTCAACGCCAAGGGCATGCCCAACGCGATCGCCGTACTGGCCGCCGCGGACCGCGGCGCGATGTTCGACCCGTCCGCGGTCTTCTACATGGACAAGCTGGTCACCGGCCCCGAGGCCGCCGACTTCGTCGACATCAACGCACCCGTTTCCGTGAACATCCGACGTGTCGCGAAGGCCAAGAAATCGGCCCCCGAGGACGTCACCGTCGTCATCCTGGACCGCCCCAGGCACGAGAACATGGTGCGGGAGATCCGGGAGACGGGCGCCCGGATCAAGTTCATCTCCGACGGCGATGTCGCCGGCTCGATCATGGCGGCGCGCGAGGGGACCGGCGTCGACCTGCTCATGGGGATCGGCGGCACCCCCGAGGGCATCATCTCGGCCTGCGCCATAAAGTGCCTCGGCGGTGTCATCCAGGGCAAGCTCTGGCCCAAGGACGAGGCCGAGCGGCAGCGCGCTCTGGACGCCGGTCACGACCTGGACCGGGTGCTGTCGACGGACGACCTCGTCAGCGGCGACAACGTGTTCTTCGTCGCCACGGGGATCACCGACGGTGAACTGCTGCGCGGTGTGCGGTACCGCGCGGAGACGGCCACCACGGAGTCCCTGGTGATGCGGTCCAAGTCGGGCACGATCCGGAGGATCGACTCGACGCACCGGCTCTCGAAGCTGCGCGCCTACAGCGCGATCGACTTCGACCGCGCCAAGTAGCCCCTCGGGCCACGGACATGGGGGCCGCCCCGAACGGGCGGCCCCCGGTCCGTCCGTGCAGGAATCAGCCCGCGGCGGCTATCCGCCCGGTCTGGGACGCCGCCTTGAGCTCCACGTCGCGCCTGCGGCGCCGGGCGAGGGCCACGCGGCGTTCGGCGGCGGTGAGGCCGCCCCACACCCCGTAGGGCTCGGGCTGTACGAGCGCGTGCTCCCGGCACTCCACCATCACCGGACACCTCCCGCAGACCTGCTTCGCAGCGTCTTCACGGGACAGCCGGGCAGCAGTCGGCTCCTTCGACGGGGCGAAGAACAGTCCGGCTTCGTCCCGGCGGCACACCGCCTCCGAGTGCCAGGGCCCCGCCTGGTCCTCCCGCGCGGGCGTGCGCTGGGACGGTACGGCGGCGACCTGCAGGGGCTGATGCGGCATGTGCAGCACGGTCCACTCCTGACGACGGCTTCGGGCTTCGCGAGCGAGAGGCGATGCAGCTCTCCCTACCCGCTGTGCGCACGCCTAAGCACTGAGTGGCACCGCCCCACGCCCACCCCGGGGGCACCTCACCGACGATTGGCCCGAATACGCCGTCGACCTGCCGACCCGCCTCAGTACCCGAGGTGTTTGCGCAACTGCCGGTGCAGATTGGCGATGAGCTTGCCACGCTTGGGTTTCGCCTCGACGCTCCCGAAGACGGAATAGCCGTTCACCACGACCACCGGTGCTTCCGGGTCCGCGGATTCCAGTGTGTCGACCTCGAAACTGCCGCAGACACCCGTTCCGCTGCCGCGCAGCGAGATGTTCTCGGGGACCCTGACCTCGACACTGCCGAAGATCGACGTCGCGTTGACGACCGTCAGACGCTGGCCGAACAACGCCTCGGTCAGGTCGATCTCGACGCTCCCGAACAGCGCGAAGGCGTTCGTACGGCCACCGACGCGCCAACGGCCCCTGCGGGTCGAGCTGCTGAACACCGCCACCAGGTTCTCGGCGGGCCCGGCCGCCCCCTCGGGGCCGTACCCGTAGGAGGGGGCGGCCTGCCTGGCGGTGCCGCCCGGCGCCGGCAGGTCATGGACCAGCGGCTCGAGTTCGCCGACGGTCTTGGCCCGGTAGACGAGGTCGATCCGCTCGGCGTGCTCGTCGGCGGTCAGCCGGCCCTCGGCGACCGCGTCCCGCAGGATGTCCGCGGTCCGGTCACGGTCCGCGTCGGAGGCACGGAGTCCGGCGGGCGCGGGACCGGCCGGAGCGTCGGGCTGCTGGGGCTGCTTTTCGAGGTCCACCGGCCAAGCGTACCGAAACGCGATAGATCGCGACCAGTGCCTCACCGGCCCCGCTCCCGATCCGGCGCACGGATCGAGCGGTCCGGGTGAGCCTTACCTCACAGGCTCGGCACGCCCCCGGGGTTCTACCCTGGTGGATGCGCTGCCCAAGGGAGGGCAGCCGCTGTCGCCGAGTGAGGAATGGCCGTAATGCCAGAGTTTGCGTACTCCGATCTGCTCCCCCTGGGAGAGGACACCACGCCGTACCGGCTGGTGACCGCCGAGGGCGTCTCGACCTTCGAGGCCGACGGCCGTACGTTCCTCAAGGTGGCTCCGGACGCCCTGCGCACCCTCGCCGCCGAGGCCATGCACGACATCTCGCACTATCTGCGGCCCGCCCACCTGGCGCAGCTGCGGCGCATCGTGGACGACCCCGAGGCATCCTCCAACGACAAGTTCGTCGCGCTGGACCTCCTGAAGAACGCGAACATCGCCGCCGCGGGTGTCCTGCCGATGTGCCAGGACACCGGCACGGCGATCGTCATGGGCAAGCGCGGTCAGAACGTGCTCACCGAGGGCGGTGACGAGGAGGCCCTGTCGCACGGCGTCTTCGACGCGTACACCAAGCTCAACCTGCGCTATTCGCAGATGGCCCCGCTGAACATGTGGGAGGAGAAGAACACCGGCTCGAACCTCCCGGCGCAGATCGAGCTGTACGCGACGGACGGCGGCGCCTACAAGTTCCTCTTCATGGCCAAGGGCGGCGGCTCGGCCAACAAGTCGTTCCTCTACCAGGAGACGAAGGCGGTCCTCAACGAGGCCTCCATGATGAAGTTCCTGGAGGAGAAGATCCGTTCGCTCGGTACGGCGGCCTGCCCGCCCTACCACCTGGCGATCGTCGTCGGCGGCACGTCGGCCGAGTTCGCGCTGAAGACCGCCAAGTACGCCTCGGCGCACTACCTGGACGAGTTGCCCGCCGAGGGCTCGCCCACCGGTCACGGCTTCCGCGACAAGGACCTGGAGCAGAAGGTCTTCGAGCTGACGCAGAAGATCGGCATCGGCGCGCAGTTCGGCGGCAAGTACTTCTGCCACGACGTGCGCGTCGTCCGCCTCCCCCGCCACGGCGCCTCGCTGCCCGTGGCCATCGCAGTGTCCTGCTCGGCCGACCGCCAGGCGACCGCGAAGATCACCGCCGAGGGCGTGTTCCTGGAGCAGCTGGAGAAGGACCCGGCGCGCTTCCTCCCGGACACCACCGACGAGCACCTGGACGAGTCCGGCGACGTCGTCCGCATCGACCTGAACCGGCCGATGGACGAGATCCTCGCCGAGCTCACCAAGTACCCGGTCAAGACCCGTCTCTCGCTGAGCGGCCCGCTGGTCGTGGCGCGCGACATCGCGCACGCCAAGATCAAGGAGCGGCTCGACGCGGGCGAGGAGATGCCGCAGTACCTCAAGGACCACCCGGTGTACTACGCGGGCCCGGCGAAGACCCCCGAGGGCTACGCGTCGGGTTCCTTCGGGCCCACGACGGCCGGCCGCATGGACAGCTACGTCGCCCAGTTCCAGGCGGCGGGCGGCTCCAAGGTGATGCTCGCCAAGGGCAACAGGTCCAAGCAGGTCACGGACGCGTGCGACGCCCACGGCGGCTTCTACCTCGGCTCGATCGGCGGTCCCGCCGCGCGCCTCGCGCAGGACTGCATCAAGAAGGTCGAGGTCGTCGAGTACGAGGAGCTCGGCATGGAGGCGGTCTGGCGCATCGAGGTCGAGGACTTCCCCGCCTTCGTCGTGGTCGACGACAAGGGCAACGACTTCTTCACCGAGCCGGCCCCGGCACCGACCTTCACCAGCATCCCGGTCCGCGGCCCCGGCCTCGGCTGACCTCGCTCATGCCGAAGGGGCGCACCCGGCCGGGTGCGCCCCTTCGGCATGACCTCCGCCGGTGTACGCGTGAACGTCGCGGCCGGCCGTGATCCGCCCGGCGGTCCGGGGCAGGAGTAGCGGGGGAATACGGCGGGCGCGGACCGTGCTCGCTCCAGCAGGAGGTTTTGACACATGGACGGATCGGCCGAGGGAACGACGTACCGCGTCGAGCACGACTCGATGGGTGAGGTGAGGGTGCCCGCACACGCCAAGTGGCGGGCGCAGACGCAGCGCGCGGTGGAGAACTTCCCCATCTCCGGGCAGCGGCTCGAGCGGGCCCACATCGAGGCACTGGCCCGGATCAAGGCGGCGGCGGCCAGGGTCAACGCCGAGCTGGGGGTGCTGGATCCGGACATCGCGGGGGCGGTCCAGGAGGCGGCCGCGGAGGTGGCGGCCGGGCGCTGGGACGAGCACTTCCCCGTGGACGTGTTCCAGACGGGCTCCGGCACGTCGTCCAACATGAACACCAACGAGGTCGTGGCCACGCTGGCCACCGAGCGCCTCGGACGCGAGGTCCATCCCAACGACCACGTCAACGCCTCCCAGTCGTCGAACGACGTGTTCCCGTCGTCCGTCCACATCGCCGCGACCGCGGCCGTCACCGCCGACCTGATCCCGGCGCTCGAACACCTGGCCGCTTCCCTGGAGCGGAAATCGGCCGAATTCGCCGAGGTCGTCAAGTCGGGGCGTACCCACCTGATGGACGCCACCCCGGTCACCCTGGGCCAGGAGTTCGGCGGGTACGCGGCGCAGGTCCGCCACGGCGTCGAGCGGCTGCACTCCTCGCTCCCCCGTCTCGCCGAACTCCCCCTCGGGGGAACGGCGGTGGGAACCGGCATCAACACGCCGCCCGGCTTCTCGGCCGCAGTGATCGCGGAGGTCGCCCGCACCACCGGGCTGCCGCTCACCGAGGCCCGGAACCACTTCGAGGCCCAGGGCGCCAGGGACGGACTCGTGGAGGCCTCGGGCCAGCTCCGTACGATCGCCGTGTCGCTCACCAAGATCTCCAACGACCTGCGCTGGATGGCCTCCGGCCCCCGCACCGGGCTGGCCGAAATCAGCCTGCCGGACCTGCAGCCGGGGTCGTCGATCATGCCGGGGAAGGTCAATCCGGTCATCCCGGAGGCCGTGCTGATGGTCGCGGCCCAGGTGACGGGCAACGATGCCACCGTCGCCGCCGCCGGAGCCGCCGGCAACTTCGAGCTGAACGTCATGCTTCCGGTGATCGGGAAGAACCTGCTGGAGTCGGTGCGGCTGCTCGCCAACGCCTCCCGGCTGCTCGCCGACCGCACGGTCGACGGCATCACGGCCCATGTGGAGCGGGCACGGCAGTACGCGGAGTCCTCGCCGTCGGTCGTGACCCCGCTGAACAAGTACATCGGCTACGAGGAGGCGGCGAAGGTGGCCAAGAAGTCCCTGGCCGAGGGCACCACGATCCGGGAGACCGTACTGGCCGGGGGCTACGTCGAACGCGGCGACCTGACACGGGAACAGCTCGACGAGGCGCTCGACGTGCTGCGTATGACCCGGCCTTGACGCGTAACGCACCATGCCGGCGGGCACCTCTCTAAGATCTCTCCATGACAGCCACGGAAGCGGGTACGGGAGCAGGCACCGGGGCAGGTGCGGGGGACGGCGTGCGCTGGTCGCCGGGGGACCGGATCCTCTGGCGCTACCGGGACAACGGAACGCCCGGCGGCAGCGGTGACGGTGGCCGCTCGGTCCACATCTGCCGGCCGGTCACCGTCGTCGAGGACACCGACGAACTGCTGGCGGTGTGGATGGCGTCGGGCACCGAGTGCGTGAAGCCGGTCCTCGCCGACGGCACCCAGGTGCACGCCGAGCCGCTCGCCACCCGCTACACGCGCCCCCGCACGACGGTGCGCGCCCGGTGGTTCGGCTCGGGTGTGCTGAAGCTCGCCCGGCCGGGCGACCCCTGGTCGGTCTGGCTGTTCTGGGACCGCGGCTGGCTCTTCCGCAACTGGTACGTCAACCTGGAGGAGCCCCACTCACGCTGGTCGGGCGGGGTCGATTCGCAGGATCACTTCCTCGACATCTCGGTGCGCCCCGACCGCAGCTGGGAGTGGCTCGACGAGGACGAGTTCGCGCAGGCGCAGCGGGTCGGACTGATGGACGAGGCCACCGCCCGGCAGGTACGCGAGGCGGGTCTGTCGGCCGTCGAGGTGATCCGGCGCTGGGGCGCGCCGTTCAGCGACGGCTGGGAGCACTGGCGGCCCGACCCCCGGTGGAAGGTCCCGCCGCTGCCCGATGACTGGGACCGCACCCCTGCCCCCACGCCGTCGTGAGACCCTTGACGCACCCCAGGGGGGGCAACCGTAGGATCGCCCCCCATGAACCGGTCCGCCGGACCCGTGCGCCACAACGTGCGTCGGCGGCCCGGGGACTGACCACCAGTCACCGAACGCGCCGCGCGAGTCACACGGTCCACGAAGCCGGGTGAACCGTGCGGACGCACGAACCACTACGAGGGGTGGAGACGTGCTCGCTGTCCGCTGCCCAGCCACCGGAGGGACCCATACCGGCCCCGTTGGCGGGCGCACGGTTTCGGCCCCTTCTCCCAGGGCATCCGGTGACAGCCGTTGTTCTCGGTGCTCTTGCCGGGGCACAGTGGCGCCCCACGAGGTGATCGCCTCATACAACCGGCCCGGACGGACGGAATCCCACGCGTGACGGAGCATCCCACCTCCCACGAAGGCCGGCAGCCTCTCGCCGCCCGGCCGCAGGAACGCGCCCGGCCCCGGCAGCAGGAGGAGCAGCCGGGCGGCGCCGCGATCCCCGGCCCCTCCCCGGTGCCGGACACGGCCAGGGGCCCGGCCCCCGGCGCCGCACCGGGTACGGTGCCCGCCGCGGACGCGGCCACACCCGTCGTTGACACCCAGACGGTCACCCGCCGCGAGGGGGACCGGCTGCGCTTCGTCGGTGCGGCGACCCGCCGGATCGCGCGGGGCATAGACCTGGACGAGATCGTGCTGGGCCTGTGCCGGGCGAGTGTCCCCACCTTCTCCGACGCCATACTCGTCTACCTCCGCGACCCGCTCCCGGTGGGTGACGAGCGTCCCGTCAACCCCTTCGTGCTGCGGCTGCGGCGCACCGACAGGCTGCGTACGGCGGACGAGGAGAGCGAGAGCGGGTCAGACGGCGAGCGGCTGCGGCTGACCGTCACCGACCCCCAGGCCGGACTGCTGCCCGCCGCCGACCTGTGCGAGATCCAGACGGGCGGGGCGCTCGACGAGGTGCTGCGCGGGGTGCGGCCCGTCTTCGGGGACTCGGCGGCGGCGCGTGTCGCCCTGCCCGAGCTGCTGGGGGCCGGCCGGACGGTGCCGACCGGGCACCGCGCGATCCTGGCCCCGCTGCGCGGCCGTCGCCGGGTGATCGGCGCCGCCGTCTTCCTGCGCGGACCGGACCGTCCGCCGTTCGAGGCGAACGACCTCCTGGTCGCCGCCCAGCTGGCCACGCACACCGCGCTCGGCATCGACAAGGCCGTGCTGTACGGCCGTGAGGCGTACATCGCCGACGAGCTCCAGCGCACGATGCTGCCCGACTCGCTGCCCCAGCCCACGGGTGTGCGCCTGGCGTCGCGCTACCTCCCGGCCGCCGAGACGGCCCGGGTCGGCGGGGACTGGTACGACGCGATCCCGCTGCCGGGCAGCAGGGTCGCCCTGGTCGTCGGCGACGTGATGGGCCACTCCATGACGTCCGCGGCGATCATGGGTCAGCTGCGGACCACCGCGCAGACCCTGGCCGGCCTCGACCTTCCCCCTCAGGAGGTCCTGCACCACCTGGACGAGCAGGCCCAGCGACTCGGCAGCGACCGCATGGCGACCTGCATGTACGCGGTGTACGACCCCGTCGCCCACCGCATCACCATCGCCAACGCGGGTCACCCGCCGCCCGTGCTGCTCCACCTGGGCGGCCGGGCCGAGGTGCTGCGGGTACCGCCGGGTGCGCCGATCGGGGTCGGCGGGGTCGATTTCGAGGCCGTCGAGCTGGACGCCCCGGCCGGGGCCACGCTGCTGCTGTACACGGACGGCCTGGTGGAGTCCCGGATACGGGATGTCTGGACGGGCATCGAGATCCTGCGGGAGCGGCTCGCCGCCACCGCCCAGCTGACGGGGCAGGACCATTCGCCGCCGCTGGAAGCGCTCTGCGACGACGTGCTGGACATGCTCGGCCCGGGCGACCGGGACGACGACATCGCCCTGTTGGCCGCCCGGTTCGACGGGATCGCGCCGAGCGACGTCGCGTACTGGTCCCTGGAACCGGAGGACGCGGCGCCGGGCCGGGCCCGCAGGCTGGCCCGCAGGGCGCTGAGCCGGTGGGGTCTGGACGACCTCTCGGACGAGGTGGAGCTGCTGGTCAGCGAGGTCGTGACCAATGCCGTGCGCTACGCGGAGCGTCCGGTGACGCTGAGGCTGCTGCGTACGGACATCCTGCGCTGCGAGGTCGGTGACGACGCTCCGCAGCTGCCCCGGCAGCGGCGCGCCAGGGAGACGGACGAGGGCGGCCGCGGGCTGTTCCTGGTCAACCGCCTGGCCCGGCGGTGGGGGGCGACCCGGCTGTCGACGGGCAAGGTGGTCTGGTTCGAGATGGCCACCCCCTGAGGGTGCCGGCAGGTGCACACACGTGAGGGGCGGGTGCCGGCCGGCACCCGCCCCTCACGTGTCTCTACTGCCCCGGCAAGGTGTCGGCGCCCGGCCGCCCGCCCGGCGGCTCGACCCCTCCGTCCTCGGGGTCCTTCGTGGTGCTGGGCGTCCCGCTCGGCGTCCAGGTGGGTGTCTCGCTCGGCGTCTCGGAGGGCGTCGGCTCCTCGCTGGGTGTCTCGCTCGGCGTCTCGGAGGGCGTCGGCTCCTCGCTCGGCGTCGCGGAGGGCGTCTCGGTCTCGGACGGAGTGGCCGAGGGGGTCTCGGTCACGGCCGTCTCACCGCGTTCGACTCCCTGGAGGTCGAAGGTGGCGTCCGAGCCTCCCCCGAGCGCGCCGAGGGTGTAGTCCGCCCAGATCTTCGCGGGGAATCCGCCGCCGTTGGCCCGGCCGGAGTTGGCCGTGCCGGTCAGGCTGACCTGGCCGCCGCCCTCCTGGGTGGACTCGCCGAAGAGGGCCACGGCCGTGGTGAGTTCGGGGGTGTAGGCCGTGAACCAGGCCGCCTTGTTGTTCTCGGACGTACCCGTCTTACCCGCCGCGTCGTAGGCGGAGGAGTTGGCCTCGCGGCCGGAGCCGATGTCGACCACCTCGGTCAGCGCCTTCGTCACGGTGTCGGCGGACGCCCGGCTGATCGCCTGGCCGCCCACACCGTCCACGGGCTGCATGGTGCGGTCGCGGTGCACGGCGGACTTCACGATGGTCGGGGTGACCTTCTTGCCGTGGTTGTCCAGCGTGGCGTACACCCCGGCCATGTCCCACGTCGAGGCGTTCATGGTGCCGAGCGTGATCGCCGGACGCTCGGGGAAGTTCTTGTCCGGTACGCCCAGGTCGAGCGCGGTCTTCTTCACGGCGCTCGGGGTGACGTCGACGACCATCTGCGCGAAGACCGCGTTGATCGACTTGTCCATGGCGGTCCGGACGGTCGGGCTGTCGTAGCTGATGTCGTCCTCGTTCTGCGGGGCGAACGGGGTGTCGCTGCCGACGACCGGGCGCTTGCTGGTGCCGTCGTAGACCGTGTTCAGGCCGATCAGGTCGCCGTTCCGGGTCTTCGCCCCGTTCTCCAGCGCGGAGGCGAGGACCAGGGGCTTGAAGGTGGAGGCCGGCTGGTAGTCCTGGCGGGTCGCGTTGGATATGTAGTGCTCGGTCGCACCGACACCGCCGTACAGCGCGACGACCTTCCCGGTCTTCGGATCCACCGAGGTGGCGCCGGCCTGGACGGTCGCGTCGACCTTGCTCTTCTCCCGGTCGAGCTGGTTCTCCAGCTGCCGGTCGACCGACTTCTCGAGCTGCTTCTGCCGCTTCTTGTCGATGTTCAGCGTGACCGTCCAGCCGCCGGACTCGCGCATCTCCTCGGTGATGCCCTGCCGCTCCATCTCGTCGTTCGCGGCCTCGACGAGGTAGCCGGTCTGGCCGTCCATGCCGGGGGCGGCCTTGGGCGCGTCCGGGACGGGGAAGGTCATCCTGTCCCGCTCGGCCCGGTCGAGCCAGCCCTCGTCGACCATGTTGTTCAGCGTGTAGGCCCAGCGTTCCTTGACCAGCTTCTTGCCGGACGCCGAGGCGACCGCCCAGTCGTACTGGCTGGGGGCCTGGAGCAGGGCCGCGAGATAGGCGCCCTGGGAGGTGTCGAGATCCTTGGCGTCGACGCCGTAGTAGGCCTGTGCGGCCGCCTGGATACCGCTCGCACCGCGCCCGTAGTACACCGTGTTGAGGTAGCCGGCGAGTATGTCGTCCTTCTTCGTGCGCTGGTCGACCTTGAGCGAGATCACCAGCTCCTTGAGCTTGCGGGTGACCGTCTGGTCCTGCGTGAGGTAGTAGTTCTTCACGTACTGCTGGGTGATCGTGGAGCCACCCTGCTTGCCCTTGCCGGAGAGCGTGTTGATCACACCGCGCGCGGTGCCCTTCAGGTCGACGCCCTGGTCCCGGTAGAAGGACTTGTTCTCGGCGGCGACGAAGGCGTGCTGGACGCTCTTGGGTACGACGCCGAGGTCGACGATCTCCCGGTTGACGTCGGAGTTGCTCCGGGCCAGGAGCGTGCCGTCGCTGTACTTGTAGACGTTGCTCTGCTTCTGCGCCTGGGCGTTGGCCTCGGGCACGTCGACGTACACGTAGAGGGCGGCGAAGGCGCCCATTCCGAGCAGGCAGAGTCCGAAGAACGTGCCCAGTATCCCGCGCCAGGTGAAGAGCCGGCGTTTGCCGCCGCTCCCGGCCCGGCGCGCTTCGCGCCCCTGGGCTCGCCGCGCATCCGCTCGACCCATCGCTGTGGTGCTCCTGTTCTTCGGCTCGTACCACTCCGGTCAGACCTGCCAGCTAACACTGCACGCACGGACAAATGGCAAGCGATCCGGTCTTTTCCGGGCGTGAGAATCAGCACCCGGCTTTGAAGGAACCGACTCATGAGGGATGCACAAGGTTGCGAGTTCCGTTAATGTGTAATCACATTGCTAGCGCGGCGCTATGCCGCACGAGACGGGGGATCCATGTCCGCACCGCACGACCTTCCCACCACGGCCGGCCCCGGCGCCGACCTGACGCCGGACGCTCCCGAGATGCCGGCACCGCAGGTCAGGGAGACGGTCGCCCACTCCATCCCCGGCGGTCTCGGGCTCCTGCTGACCGTCTTCGGGGTCTTCCTCGGCGTGGCCCTGTGCATCGTGGGGGGCGTCCTCGGCTCCAACGGCCACAACGGTGCGGGCATCCCGCTCTTCGTCCTCGGCCTGCTCCTCACCGTCGCCTCCTTCTTCTGCATGAGCGGCGTGAAGATGGTCGCTCCGGGCGAGGCCCGGGTCATCCAGCTCTTCGGCCGTTACGTCGGCACGATCCGGTCGGACGGCCTGCGCTGGATCAACCCGCTGACGTCCAGCCGCAAGATCTCCACCCGGGTCCGCAACCACGAGACGGCCGTCCTGAAGGTCAACGACGCCTACGGCAATCCGATCGAGCTCGCGGCGATCGTCGTCTGGAAGGTCGAGGACACCGCGCAGGCGCTCTTCGAGGTGGACGACTTCCTGGAGTTCGTCGCCACCCAGACCGAGGCGGCCGTCCGGCACATCGCGATCGAGTACCCCTACGACGCCCACGAGGAGGGCGGGCTCTCGCTGCGCGGCAACGCCGAGGAGATCACCGAGAAGCTCGCGGTCGAGCTCACCGCGCGGGTCCAGGCGGCGGGCGTGCTCATCATCGAGTCCCGCTTCAGCCACCTCGCGTACGCACCCGAGATCGCGTCGGCGATGCTCCAGCGACAGCAGGCGGGGGCGGTCGTCGCGGCTCGCCAGCAGATCGTCGAGGGTGCGGTGGGCATGGTCGAGATGGCGCTGACCCGGATCGCGGAGCAGGACATCGTCGAGCTCGACTCGGAACGCAAGGCGGCCATGGTCAGCAACCTGATGGTGGTGCTGTGCGGTGACCGTGCGGCGCAGCCGGTCCTGAACACGGGCACGCTCTACCAGTGACCGACGACGCGGCCCCTCCCTCCGGCCGGGCGCCCCGGCGCGGCCCCGCCCGGAAGCAGATGCTGCTGCGGCTGGATCCCGCGGTCCACGACGCGCTGGCCCGGTGGGCCTCGGACGAGCTGCGCAGCGCGAACGCGCAGATCGAGTTCCTGCTGCGGCGGGCCCTGGGGGAGGCCGGCCGCCTCCCGGGCGGCGCGGCCCCGATCCCCCGCCGGGGACGGCCGCCGAAGGCCCCGCCGGAGCCGCCCGAGCCGGCGGAGTGAGCGTGGGGGCGGGCCCCGGAGGCCCGCCCCCACGGACGGTCCTCCCACCCGGGGTCCGTATACATGCGAGGTATACACGCCGTGTACAGTGCGCCGCATGTCAATCGGTCACACCCTCCTCGGGCTCCTGGAGTCCGGCCCCCGCCACGGCTACGACCTCAAGCGCGCCTTCGACGAGAAGTTCGGTCACGATCGCCCCCTGCACTACGGCCAGGTCTACGCGACCATGTCCCGCCTGCTGAAGAACGGACTCGTCGAGGTCGACGGGGTCGAGACGGACGGCGGGCCCGAGCGCAAGCGGTACGCCATCACCGACGCCGGCATCACCGACGTCGCCACCTGGCTCGCGCAGCCCGAGGAGCCGGAGCCGTACCTCCAGTCGACCCTGTACACCAAGGTCGTCCTGGCCCTGCTCACCGGCCGCGACGCCGCCGACCTGCTGGACGCCCAGCGCTCCGAGCACCTGCGCCTGATGCGCGTCCTCACCGACCGCAAGCGCAAGGGCGACCTCGCCGACCAGCTGATCTGCGACCACGCGCTCTTCCACCTCGAAGCCGACCTGCGCTGGCTGGAACTGACCTCCGCCCGCCTCGGCCGGCTCGCCGAGGTGATCGCCCCGTGACCCCCGCAGGCTCCCTGCTCGCCGCCCACGACCTCCACAAGACCTACGGCTCGACGCCGGCACTCGACGGAGCCTCGTTCTCCGTCCACCCCGGCGAGGTCGTCGCCGTCATGGGCCCGTCCGGCTCCGGCAAGTCGACCCTGCTGCACTGCCTCGCCGGGATCGTCACCCCCGACTCGGGCACCGTGACCTACGGCGGCCGCGAGCTGTCCGCGATGCCGGACGCCGAACGCAGCGCGCTGCGCCGCGGCGACTTCGGTTTCGTCTTCCAGTTCGGCCGGCTCGTCCCCGAGCTGACCTGCGTGGAGAACGTCGCCCTGCCGCTCCGCCTCAACGGCGTCAAGCGGAAGGAGGCCGAGCGCACCGCCCTGGAGTGGATGGAGCGCCTGGAGGTCGAGACCCTCGCGGCCCAGCGCCCCGGCCAGGTGTCCGGCGGTCAGGGCCAGCGCGTGGCCGTGGCCCGCGCCCTGGTCGCCTCCCCCAAGGTGGTCTTCGCCGACGAACCGACGGGCGCGCTGGACTCCCTGAACGGCGAGCGGGTCATGGAACTGCTCACGGAGTCCGCCCGCACCGCCGGCACGGCCGTCGTGCTCGTGACCCACGAGACGCGCGTCGCCGCGTACTCGGACCGCGACATCGTCGTGCGCGACGGCCGTTGCCGTGATCTGGAGTACGTCGTATGACCTGGCTGCGAGACCTCGGCCTCGGCATACGCTTCGCCGCCGCGGGCGGACGCGAGGGCTGGGCCCGGACCGCGCTCACCGCCGTCGGGGTGGGGCTGGGGGTGGCGCTGCTGCTGACCGCCGCGTCCGTGCCGCATCTGCTCGACGAGCGTTCCTCGCGTGACCGGGCCCGCGAGGAGGTCTCGGCGTCCCGCGACGCCGAGGTCCCGAAGTCGGACAGCACGGTCCTGCGGGTCAGCGCGGCGACGGAGTACCGCGGCCGGACGGTCGACGGCTACCTGATGCGCGCGGAAGGGCCGCGACCGGCCGTGCCGCCCGGGGTCCGGTCGTTCCCCGCGCCCGGCGAGATGGCTGCCTCGCCCGCCCTCCGCGAGCTGCTGACCTCCCCCGAAGGCGCCCTCCTCGAGGAGCGGTTGCCGTACCGCATCACCTCGACGATCGCCGACACGGGCCTGCGCTCACCCAACGAGCTGTACTTCTACGTGGGCAGCGACTCGCTGACCCCCGCAACCGGCGGGCACCGGCTGGCCGGTTACGGCAACGACAGGCCGGGGGATCCGCTCACACCCGTCCTGGTCGTCCTGGTCATCCTGATCTGTGTCGTACTGCTGGCGCCGGTCGCGATCTTCATCGCCACCGCCGTGCGGTTCGGCGGCGAACGCCGCGACCGCAGGCTCGCGGCCCTCCGCCTGGTCGGTGCCGACATCCGGACGACCCGCCGGATCGCGGCGGGCGAGGCACTGTTCGGCTCGCTGCTGGGACTGCTGGCCGGGCTGGCGTTCTTCCTGGTGGGCCGCAGATTCGTCGGCGACGTCGAGCTGTGGAACCACAGCGCCTTCCCCTCCGACCTCACGCCCTCCGTCTGGCAGGCGGCGCTCGTCGCCCTGACGGTCCCCCTGTCGGCCGTACTCGTCACCCTGGTCGCCATGCGCTCGGTGGCCGCCGAGCCGCTGGGCGTCACGCGCGACGCGGGCAGCCGCAGGCGGCGCCTCTGGTGGCGCCTGCTCGTACCGGCCCTGGGGCTGGCCGTCCTGGGGCTGACGGGCCGGGTCGAGGAGAACGACTCCGTCAACCCGTACCCGATCGCGGCCGGCGCCGTGCTCGTCCTGTTCGGACTCGCGCTGCTCCTGCCCTGGCTGGTCGAGGCCTGTGTGAGCCGGCTGCGCGGCGGCCCGCTGCCCTGGCAGCTGGCGGTCCGCCGGCTCCAGATGAACAGCGGGGCGGCGTCCCGCGCCGTCAGCGGCATCACCGTGGCGGTCGCCGGCGCGGTGGCCCTCCAGATGCTGTTCGCGGCCGTCGGCGACGAGTTCGAGGCGATGACGGGTCAGGACCCCTCGCGCGCCCAGTTCCACACCTTCTCGGAGGAGGTCACCGGGGACGCGGCCGCCCGGACCATCGAGGAGTTCCGCTCCACGAAGGGGGTGGAACGCGTCATCGGTACCGTCGAGACGTACGCGACCAAGCCGGGGACGTACAAGGAGGACGAGGTCACGCCCACCACCTCCCTCACTGTCGGCGACTGCGCCACCCTGAAGGAGCTCGCCGAGATCCGTTCCTGCAAGGAGGGTGACGCCTTCGTCGTCCACCCCCGGGGCGACAAGGAGATGAGCGACTGGGTCGACGAGACCGCGCGCAAGGGCAAGGAGGTGGAACTCAACTCCTCCTCCGGCTGGGACCCCGGGGCCGAGTCGGTGCTCTGGACCCTGCCCGCGGACACGCCGACGGTCACCACGAGCCGCGACCCGATCGGTGAGGAGCACTGGGGGATCATGGCGACCGTCGGCGCCATCGACCCGCGCACCCTGCCGAGCGCGCAGACGATCGCGCAGATCAAGGTCGACGAGGGCGTGAAGGACGTCTCCGAGTACGTACGGAACACGGCGGCGAGGATCGACCCGGGGATGCGGGTCGCCACCCTGGCCTCGACGGAACGCGACCGCCAGTACGCCAGCGTGCAGACCGGCCTGCGATTCGGCGCGGTGGCGACGCTGCTGCTCATCGCCTCCTCGATGCTGATCTCCCAGCTGGAACAGCTTCGGGAGCGCAAGCAGCTGCTGTCGGTCCTGATCGCCTTCGGCACCAGGCGCGTCACCCTCGGCTGGTCGGTGCTCTGGCAGACCGCCGTGCCGGTGGTCGTCGGCCTCCTGGTCGCGATCGCGGGGGGCCTCGGGCTCGGTGCCGTCATGACCTGGATGCTGGCCAAGACCGTGACCCGGTGGTGGCTGTTCCTGCCGATGGCCGGCGCGGGCGGGGCCCTCGTCGTGGCGGTGACCCTGCTCTCGCTGCCCCTGCTGTGGCGCCTGATGCGCCCGGACGGTCTGCGTACGGAGTGACGACGGAGGGGTGAGCGCGCCGGGGGCGCGTTCACCCCTCTTCGGGCACCCTCACCGGCAGCGTCCCCATCGCACCGCGGAGCGCGGCTGCCAGCTCCTCGAACTCCTCGTGCCGCGCCGAGCCCGTCCGCACGGCCAGCGCCACCCGCCGCGAGGGCGCCGGGTCCATGAAGTACCCGGTGGACAGGGCCTCGTTCCGCCCGGTCTCCACCGTGACCGCAGTCCGTGGCAGCAGCGTCACCCCGAGCCCGCCCGCGACGAGCTGCACGAGGGTGGAGAGCCCGGCCGCGGTCGTCGTCACCGGCGCACCCCGGCTCCGCCCGGCCTCCCGGCAGATGTCCAGCGCCTGGTCGCGCAGGCAGTGGCCCTCGTCGAGCAGCAGCAGCGGCAGATCACGCAACGTCTCGCGGGGCAGGCCGGTGCGCCCGGCGAGGTGATGCCCCTTCTCCATGACGAGCACGAAGTCCTCGTCGAACAGCGGGAGTTCCGTGACCCCGGGGACCCCGAGCGGCACGGCGAGCAGCAGCAGGTCCAGCCGCCCCGCCGCCAGCCCCTCCAGCAGCGAGGAGGTCTGCTCCTCGTGGACCTGGAGATCCAGATCCGGATAGCTCTCGTGGACCAGCCTGAGCACGGCCGGCAGCAGATACGGTGCGACCGTCGGGATCACGCCGAGCCGGAGCACCCCGGTGAACGGCGCCCGCACCGCCTCGGCCTCCTCCATCAACTCGCCGAGCGCTCCCAGCACCGCCCGGCTCCGCACCGCGAGGCGCTCCCCCGCGGGCGTGAGCAGCACCTTGCGCGTCGTGCGCTCGATCAGCTGGACACCCAGTGCCACTTCCAGCGTGGACACCGCCCCGGAGAGTGCCGGCTGACTCATCCCGATTGCTGCCGCGGCGTCCCGGAAGTGCAGATGTTCCGCCACGGCCGAGAAGGCCCGCAGCTGCGAGAGGCTGGGCTGCTTGCCCCTGTTGGCCTGATTCACATACGCCACTGATAGGTACCTCCGATCATCCCGACCGAGTGTAGCTATTTCCGCGATCAATGCACTGTGTGCCAAGGTGGGGGCAGTCCAACCCCCAGGAACGCCCCCAAAAAGGGATTTCCTACGCAACAAGGAGTGCGCGTGCTCACTGTCGGTGACAAGTTCCCCGAGTTCGACCTGACCGCTTGCGTGTCGCTGGAGAGCGGCAAGGAGTTCGAGCAGATCAACCACAAGACCTACGAGGGTCAGTGGAAGATCGTCTTCGCGTGGCCGAAGGACTTCACCTTCGTGTGCCCCACCGAGATCGCCGCCTTCGGCAAGCTGAACGACGAGTTCGCCGACCGTGACGCGCAGGTCCTCGGCTTCTCCGGCGACTCCGAGTTCGTGCACCACGCCTGGCGCAAGGACCACCCGGACCTGACCGACCTGCCCTTCCCGATGCTGGCCGACTCGAAGCACGAGCTCATGCGTGACCTCGGCATCGAGGGCGAGGACGGTTTCGCCCAGCGCGCCGTCTTCATCGTCGACCAGAACAACGAGATCCAGTTCACGATGGTGACCGCCGGTTCCGTGGGCCGTAACCCGAAGGAGGTCCTGCGGGTCCTCGACGCCCTGCAGACCGACGAGCTGTGCCCCTGCAACTGGACCAAGGGCGAGAACACCCTCGACCCGGTCGCCCTCCTCTCGGGCGAGTGAGCTGACACCGACATGGCACTCGACGAACTGAAGTCCGCCATACCGGACTTCGCCAAGGACCTGAAGCTGAACCTCGGCTCGGTCATCGGCAACAGCGAGCTTCCCCAGCAGCAGCTGTGGGGCACCGTCCTGGCCTGCGCGATCGCCTCGCGCTCGCCGAAGGTGCTGAGCGAGCTGGAGCCTGAGGCCAAGGCCAACCTCTCCGCCGAGGCGTACACCGCGGCGAAGTCGGCCGCCGCCATCATGGCGATGAACAACGTCTTCTACCGCACCCGGCACCTGCTGTCGGACCCCGAGTACGGAAACCTCCGTGCGGGTCTGCGGATGAACGTCATCGGCAAGCCGGGCGTGGAGAAGGTCGACTTCGAACTGTGGTCGCTCGCCGTCTCCGCGATCAACGGCTGCGGCCAGTGCCTGGACTCGCACGAGCAGGTGCTGCGCAAGGCCGGCGTCGACCGTGAGACCATCCAGGAAGCCGTCAAGATCGCTTCGGTGATCCAGGCGGTCGGCGTGACCCTCGAATCCGAGGCTGTACTCGCCGGGCAGTAACGGGCAGTACCTTTGTACGGGAAGGGCCCCGTCGACGACCGACCGTCGACGGGGCCCTTCTTCGTGTCCGCGTCCGGCACGGGCACGGTCCGGACGCCTCCCCGGCACCCGGACCGCCGCGCCCTACTGCTTCCGGTCGTCCGGCGACCGCTCCGCGCTCTCGCCGCCGCGATCGTCCACGGCTCCGGCCACGGGGGCGTCCGCGGGGACGGGCGGCTCCTTCGGCGGTACGGCCGAGAGTGCCGTGGCGCCGTGCGGTCCGGGCCCCTGGAGCGCGGCCGGGTCCTGCCCGTACGAGCGCAGGTAGCCGACCACCGTGTTGGTCACCGCCACCAGGGGTACGGCCACGACCGCGCCGCCGATGCCCGCGATCATCCCGCCCGCGGCGACCGAGAGCACCACGGCCAGCGGGTGGACGCGCACGGCACGGCCGAGGATGAAGGGCTGCAGGATGTGGCCCTCGATCTGCTGCACGGCGAGCACCACGATCAGCACCATCAGGGCGGTGAACACGCCCTGGGTGACGAGCGAGACGACGACGGCGAGTGCCCCGGAGACCACGGCGCCGACCAGCGGGATGAAGGCGAAGAGGAAGATGAAGACGGCGAGCGGGACCGCCATCGGCACATCGAGGAAGTAGATCCCGAGGCCGATGAAGATCGCGTCGATCAGAGCCACGATCACCGTGCCCCGCACATAGGCGGTCAGCGTCCGCCAGGCACGCGGCCCGGCACCGGCGACGCCCGGACGCGCCTGGGCGGGGACCAGCTTGAGGACCCAGTGCCAGATGCGCTTGCCGTCGTGGAGCAGGAAGAGCGTCGAGAACATCGCCAGCAGGAGCCCGGTGAGGAACTCCACCATCACCGTGACGCCCTGGAGCCCGGCGGAGGTGATCTCCTCGGTGTTGGTGCCGATGGTGTCGCTGAGGTTCTTCGCGATGTCGTTGATCTGCGACTCGGTGACGTGGAACGGGCTGTCCAGGAGCCAGCGCTTCAGCTCGTCGATGCCGTCACGGACCCGGTCCGAGAGGGTGTCCAGATTGTCCATCACCTGCCAGACCACGAACCAGCCGACCAGGCCCATGACGACGAAGCCGAGCACCGCCGTGACCGCGGTGGCCAGACCGCGCGGCAGCCCCAAGCGCCTCAGGCGTACGACGGTGGGCTGGAGCATCGCGGTCACCAGGAGGGCGGCGACGAAGGCGAGGACGACCAGTTGCACGGCGCTGATGACCCGCATGAGCACCCAGAGGGTGCCGGCCAGGACCAGCAGCCGCCAGCCCGCCTCGGCCGCGACGCGCATCCCCCAGGGGATCGCGGTCACCGGCTCGGGTCGGGTGGACGTGGAAGGAGCGGACACGGAAGGGGCGTACGTGGGCGGGCGCGGCACCTGCTCGGCGACGGTCGTGGAGAGCGTCGACGAGGAGCCGCTCACCGCGGCCGCGTCGGCGCGGCGCTCGTCCTCGGCGCGGCGTTCTTCCAGGCGCGCCCCGATCTCGGTGATTTCGGCTCCGAGCCGACCGAGCCACCCCGGAAGTTTCGACATGCTTTTCCCTCTTCCCCCGTCTGCTCCCCGCAGACCCCCGGAGTTCTCCGGATCGAACCGTACACGCGAGATGCCCCGCACCGTCGAACGGTGCGGGGCATCTCGGAGTCGGGCGCGGAACCTCGTGGGGTTCCTAGTACCAGTTGTTGGCCTGCCAGAAGGACCAGGCTCCGCACGGGCTGCCGTAGCGGCCGTCCATGTAGCTGAGGCCCCACTTGATCTGGGTGGCCGGGTTGGTCTGCCAGTCGGCGCCGGCGGACGCCATCTTGGTGCCGGGCAGCGCCTGCACGAGACCGTACGCCCCGGAGGAGGGGTTGCTCGCCCGGTAGTTCCAGGTCGACTCGTGGTTCACGATGTTGCTGAAGCACTGGAACTGGTCGGCGGGAACCATCTGCCGGGCCATCGCCTGCACTTCGGCCACCGAGTAGGAGCCCTGAGCCGAGAAGGACGAGGCGTCGCGGACGGAGGACCGGCTCGCGCGCTCGGCCTCCTTCTTCGCCTTCTCCTTGGCCTCGCGCTCGGCCACCAGCTTGTCCTCGGCCGCCTGCTTCTTCGACTTGGCGTCCTTGGCGGCCTGGATGCGGGCCGTCTCCTCGGCCGACTTCTTCGCCGCCGCGTCGGCCGCGGACGCCTGGGCGTCGGCCTGCTGCGTCAGCGAAGCGGTCTGCACCTGGGCCTGCTGGCCCGCGGGGATGTCTGCGAGCAGCGTGGTGTCGGCTGCGGCCGCCTCGAAGTTGTTGTCGTCGACAGCGGGAGTGCTGCCCGACGCAACGCCTACGACGGCGCCTACGGTGGTTACGGCGGTGGCGGATGCCACGGCGAACCCCCGGACCGAGATCCGGCTCACACGGTGTCCTTCCAGCATCGCCCGCTTAGGTGACCTCGCGGGCGCAATCGTGCCCCTGACACTGGCCTCCCTACTGCTTGGGTCACGGGAGGCACGGGCCCGGTGGGCGACTCCCTCTCGGGAGCGCCGCGTTGTGCTCGCGGGCGGCATACGGACGGCGATTGTTGAGTTGTGTGGTGCGTGGCGCCTTCGGAGGTGCCCAAGTGCCGTATGCGGGGCCTGACGGAAGCAAGACTCTGCCGGAAGGACACGGCGCGTTGCAATTCTGTGTTGCGTGTGAAAGGTCACACCTCGTTTGGCGCACAACTTTTTCGGAAATGACGGTGCAGCACGATGCCGCCCGGCTAAGCTCCTTGGCTCGCCGGGCGGCATCTATGGGGTGTTCCGCGTCAGATGTGTACGTCCTCCAGCATTTCGGTCACCAGCGCGGCGATCTGCGAGCGCTCGGAGCGGGTGAGCGTGACGTGCGCGAAGAGCGGATGCCCCTTCAGTTTCTCGACCACGGCGACGACTCCGTCGTAGCGGCCGACCCTGAGGTTGTCCCGCTGCGCCACATCGTGAGTGAGCACCACCCGCGAATTCGCCCCGATACGGGACAACACGGTCAGCAGGACGTTGCGCTCCAGTGACTGCGCCTCGTCCACGATCACGAAGGCGTCGTGGAGCGAGCGGCCCCGGATGTGGGTGAGCGGCAGGACCTCCAGCATCCCGCGCCCCAGCACCTCTTCGATGATCTCGCGCCCGGCGACCGCCGACAGCGTGTCGAACACGGCCTGCGCCCAGGGGCTCATCTTCTCGGACTCGCTGCCGGGGAGGTAGCCGAGCTCCTGCCCGCCGACTGCGTACAGCGGCCGGAAGACCATCACCTTCTTGTGCTGCCGGCGCTCCAGGACGGCCTCCAGCCCCGCACAGAGCGCCAGGGCCGACTTACCGGTGCCCGCCCGGCCGCCCATCGAGATGATCCCGACGTCCGGGTCGAGGAGCAGGTCGAGCGCGATGCGCTGCTCGGCGCTGCGGCCGTGGATACCGAAGGCCTCCCGGTCGCCGCGTACGAGACGGACGTTGCCCTCGGCCGTGACCCTGCCGAGCGCCTTGCCCCGATCGGACTGGAGGACCAGTCCGGTGTGCACGGGGTATTCGGCGGCCTCGGGGACGTACAGGTTCTCCTCACTGAACAGCAGGTCGACCTGTTCCGCGGCGAGGGACAGCTCCGCCATCCCGGTCCAGCCGGAGTCCGTGACGGCGAGTTCGGCGCGGTACTCCTCGGCGAGGAGGCCGACCGAGGACGCCTTGATCCGTAGCGGCAGGTCCTTGGAGACGACGGTGACGTCGTATCCCTCGGCCTGCAGGTTGCGTGCGACCGCGAGGATCCGTGAGTCGTTGTCCCCCAGCCGGTAGCCGGCCGGCAGGACTCCGGGATCGGAGTGGTTGAGTTCGACACGGAGCGACCCGCCCAGATCCCCGAGCGGGATCGGGGCGTCCAGCCGGCCGTACCGGATGCGGAAGTCGTCCAGGAGGCGCAGGGCCTGCCGGGCGAAGTATCCGAGCTCGGGGTGGTGCCTTTTGGCCTCCAGCTCCGTGACCACGACGATCGGCAGCACGACTTCGTGCTCGTCGAACCGGGTCACGGCTTTGGGGTCGGCCAGCAGGACGCTGGTGTCTAGAACGTAGGTGCGCCTGTCGGGCATGCGGCGCTTTGTGCTGGTCACCACGGAAGGACGTACCCCCTCGGACGAGGTCGGGGAGTGCGACGGAGGTCGCGGAACTTCCCGAAGGGAGAGGACGGACCGGGTTCTGGCCCCGTGCGCGGGCCGAACACCGGCCCTCCGCGTCGGCCGCGTGTGGTGCGGTCCTTCGTGTGCAAAGGGCCTCCCGGGCGAGCGGGCTGGGTGCCGCTCACTTGGCTGCGACGTCCGCCTGGTTGCTGACCGGACATCGACCTGAGAGCTGTATTCCCTCGAACACGCGAAGCCATGCCCCGGCCTGCGACGAGGTGCGCCCGGGCGGATTCCGTGCTCCGGCACGCCCGCCGGGCGCGCCGTGCCGGTCAGGCCCCGTAACGCCGGTGGCGCGCCGCGTAGTCGCGCAGGGCGCGCAGGAAGTCGACCTTGCGGAAGGCCGGCCAGAAGACCTCGCAGAAGTAGTACTCCGAATGGGCGCTCTGCCAGAGCATGAAGCCCGACAGCCGCTGCTCCCCGCTGGTGCGGATCACGAGGTCCGGGTCGGGCTGTCCACGGGTGTAGAGGTGCTCGGAGATCAGGTCCGTGGAGACGACCTCGGCGAGCTCCTCGAAGGTGGTGCCCCGGGAGGAGTGCTCCAGGAGGAGGGAGCGGACCGCGTCCGCGATCTCCTGCCGCCCGCCGTAGCCGACGGCGACGTTGACGATTATCCCCTTCCCGGAGCCTCCGGCCCGGGAGGTGTTGACACCCGCCGTGGCCTCCTCCGCCTCCTTGAGGACGGTCTGGGTCCGTGCCGGAAGCAGGTCGAGCGTGCCGACGTGGTGGACTCGCCACCGCCCGTCGGACGCGAGCTGGCGCACGGTGTTCTCGATGATGCCGAGCAGAGGGGTGAGCTCCGACTCGGGCCGGTCGAAGTTGTCGGTGGACAGGAGCCAGAGGGTGACGACCTCGACATCGGTCTCGCTGCACCATCCGAGCAGCTCCGAGATCTTGTCCGCCCCGGCCTGGTGTCCCTCCACGGCCGAGCCGCCGGACGCCTTGGCCCATCGCCGGTTGCCGTCGAGGATGACTCCGATGTGCTTGGGCACCTGGTCGTGGTCCAGGCGGCCTCCCACCCGGCGGGCGTAGAGCCCGTACACCAGGTCGCGCAAGTTCACTGAGTTCACCCTCTCGGTTCCGTACGGGCTCACGGCCCGCCCTCCCCCTCACCGGGGGGTCCGGGGCCGACCCCCGGGGGATCGCCGTGCGGTCCGCGCACCGCGCTCTCGCGCCGCGGATCGGCATGTCCCGAAGCCGCCACATTACTGCGGCCGGGTCACAGGGGCCCAACCCGGCCTGTCACAAGTTCGTGATAAGGAGTGAAACGTGACTGATTCCCTCCCCTACCGAGCCGGCACGTCCCGCTACGACTCCATGGAGTACCGCCGCACCGGCCGCAGCGGGCTCAAGTTGCCCGCCGTCTCGCTCGGCCTCTGGCACAACTTCGGCGACGACCGCGCCCTGGGCAGCCAGCGGGCGATCCTGCGCCGTGCCTTCGACCTCGGTGTGACCCACTTCGACCTGGCCAACAACTACGGCCCGCCGCCGGGCTCCGCCGAGCTGAACTTCGGCAAGCTCTTCAAGCAGGACTTCGCCCCGTACCGGGACGAGATCATCGTCTCCACCAAGGCCGGCTACCGGATGCACCCGGGTCCGTACGGCGAGTGGGGTTCCCGCAAGTACCTGCTGTCGTCGCTCGACGCCTCCCTGCGGCGGACGGGCCTCGACCACGTCGACATCTTCTACTCCCACCGCTTCGACCCCGCCACCCCGCTCGAGGAGACGATGGGGGCGCTCGCCTCCGCCGTGAGCCGGGGCAAGGCGCTGTACGCGGGTGTGTCCTCCTACAACGCGGAGCAGACCGCCGAGGCGGCACGGATCCTCGCCGAGATGGGCGTGCCCGCCCTGATCCACCAGCCGTCCTACTCGATGGTGAACCGCTGGATCGAGGGGGACGGGCTGCTCGACGCGCTGGAGACGGCCGGCATGGGCTGCATCTCCTTCGCGCCGCTCGCCCAGGGGCTGCTCACCGGCAAGTACCTGGCGGGCATCCCCGAGGGGTCTCGCGCCAGCCAGGGCAAGTCCCTGGACCCGGACCTGCTCTCCGACGAGATGGTGCGCCGGCTGCGCGGGCTGAACGACATCGCGCGGGGCCGCGGGCAGTCCCTCGCACAGCTCGCGCTCAACTGGGTCCTCCGCGACAGCCGTATGACCTCGGCCCTGATCGGCGCGTCGAGCGTGAAGCAGCTGGAGGAGAACGTGGCCGCACTGGCCGCACCGGCGCTGACCGCCGCCGAGCTGAAGGAGATCGACACCTTCGCCGTGGACACCGCAAGCACCAACATCTGGGCCGACCGGCGCTGACGAACAGCCGCCCCGCTGCCCTGATTCCCGTACGCCGCCGGGGCACCGCGCGGGGCCGGGGCCCGGCCCGCACACGGGCCGCACAGGCGGAACACCGTGCGGGCACAAAAAACGGGCCGGTCCGTGGGGGGGGTTACGGACCGGCCCGAGGGGGGGTTTCCACCATAACCCTTCGTAAGTGCTGATGCGTGCCACGCCGCCGAATTATCACTCTCCGAATTCATCGGACTGCGCAGCGGGCATATCCGCGGATGTGACGCGAGAGGCGCCGGAGACGCTTACAGGACAGTTCCTGTCCTGTAAGCGTCCTACATTCGGCCCATGACGACACGAGCCCGCACCATCACCGTGAGCTGGCCCCAGGCGAACGCGCGGCGCCTTGACCGGCAGTTCCTCTCCGACGGGGCCCCGTCGGACGGTCACGCGACGCAGGACGTGGCCGGTACCGTCGCCACGATGCTCGGGGCGCACGCGCAGGTGCTGTCTGCGGCGGAACTCTCCGTCGGACTGCGCGCGCCGGGGACGACACGCACAGATGTGCGCGCGGCGCTGTGGACGGACAGGACCCTCACCAAGACGTTCGGGCCGCGCGGCACCGTGCATCTGCTGCCGGCCGGTGAGCTGCCGATGTGGACCGGAGCCCTCTCGGCCCTGCCCCGGGGCAGCAGTCCGTTTCCCCAGCACGCCCGGATGACACCGGAACAGGTCGAGGCGGTCGTGGCCGCGGTCGCCGACGCCCTGACGGGTGCCGAGCTCACGATCGACGAGCTCTCCGAGGAGGTGATCGCCCGCACCGGCCCGTGGGCGGGGGACCTCGTGATGCCCGGGTTCCAGGCGATGTGGCCCCGCTGGCGCCAGGTGCTGCACCTGGCGGGCCACCGGGGTGCCCTGTGCTACGCGGCGAACCGGGGCCGCAAGGCCACGTACACCAACCCGGGGACCGTCCCGATGCCCGCCGGTGAGGCGACCGCCGAGCTCGTACGGCGCTATCTGCGGGCGTACGGGCCCGCCACGCCGGGCCACTTCGCCCAGTGGCTGGCGGCACCACGCGGCTGGGCCGGACAGCTCTTCGAGGACCTGGCCGGCGACGGCGTGATCGAGGAGGTGCTCTTCGAGGAGTGCGGGGCCGCCTGGGTGGCGGCGGGTGACACCCTGTTCCCGTCAAAGGCGCCGCGCGGCGTGCGGCTGCTCCCCTATTTCGACGCGTTCACCATCGCCTCCCGGCCGCGCGAGCGGCTCTTCCCCGGCGCGGCGTACGAGCGTGCGCTGGCCGGCGGTCAGGCGGGCAACTTCCCGGTGCTGCTGGTGGACGGCACGGTCGCCGGGGTGTGGCACCAGCGCCGCTCGGGCAGGCGGATCTCCGTCACCGTGGAACCGCTCGGCCCTCTGGACGCCCGGCGGACGCGGGCGTTGGAGGAACAGGTGGCAGGGCTGGGCGAAGTGATGGAGGGAAACCCCGAACTGACGGTGGGAAAGGTGAGCGTGGGCGCGCACGCTTAGAGCGGACCCGGACGGACCCGGTGGGGCCCGCCGGGTCCGTCCGGGATCAGCGGGGCACGAAGCGGATCGCCACCGTGTCGCCGCCGCCGATCACGAAGTCGCCGTTCTCGCACCGGATCATCGCCTCGCGCACCTCACCGTGCCCGTCGCGCCGCTCCTGCGTGCCCGTGACCGTCCAGGCCCCGCCGTGCGGAGGGGAGGGCAGCCGGCCGAGATGCTCGAACTGCCACTGACCCGCGGGCACGCACCAGTCGGGAAGGGAGGGCCAGGCTCCCGAGGTGATGCTCAGCGTGTGGTCGGAGGCACAGGTCAGCAGGACCGACTGCCCGCCCTCCAGCACGAATTCGACGGCTTCCGGCTCCCCCGCGCGCCCCTCCGGCCGGTAGAAGAGGCCGTGGACGGCGGTGATCCGCGCGCCCGTGAGCCAGTCGGCCTTCCCGTGGCGCGGCCGGCCGACCGGCGGGCTGGTCTCTCCGCCCGACATTTCGCTTCCCACCGACATGACGTGCTCCTTCGTTGTGCGCTCAACCAACAGGGTCGCACTACTCATGGGTAGGACGGAGGGGCGGGTGATGCCGTTGCACCCGTGGTCCGTGAACCCGCCCTCGGGGCAGGGCCCTACGGGACCACCGGCCGCGGTGGCTTCCGTGCCTCGACGAGGAAGCGGGCGCTGTGTGCGACGAACGGCCCCTCCTCCTCCATCTGCCTGTGCAGGGATAGCAATTGGGGCAGGTAGGCGCCGACGGTGAAGCCGGGCACCATCCAGATGACCTTGCGCAGGAAGTACACGACGGCGCCGATGTCGAGGAACTCGACACGCAGCCGCTCGGCACGCAGGTCCGTCACCTCGAGTCCGGCGGCCTCCGCGTCCTCCCGCGCGTGTCGCGGGTCGCGGGCAGCGCGCTGCTCGGCGGACAGCGGGCCGAGGAAGTACTCGATGAGCTCGAACACGCTCTCCCTGCCCACCTGCTGGGAGAAGTACGTGCCACCGGGGGCGAGCACCCGGGCGATCTCGTCCCACCACGTCGTCACCGGATGCCGGCTGACGACCAGGTCGAAGGCATGGGCGGCGAAGGGCAGCGGCGGCTCGTCGGAGTCCGCGACGACCACGGCACCGCGCGGGCGGAGCAGGGCGGTGGCGCGGGCGACGTTCGGCGGCCAGGACTCGGTGGCCACGGTGAGCGGCGGCAGTACGGGCGCGGAGGCGAGGACCTCCCCTCCCCCGGTCTGGATGTCGAGCGCGGCCTCCGCACGTGCCAGCCGGTCGGCCATGGCCCGCGCGTACCCCCAGGAGGGGCGCTGCTCGGTGGCCCGCCCGTCGAGCCACGAGAAGTCCCAGCCGTCGACGGACACGGTGTCGGCCTCCGCGACGAGGGTCTCGAAGCGCGCGTCGGAGGCGGAAGGGACGAGGGGTGCGGACGATCCGGTCATACGGGGAGGGTGCCAGTGCGCGAGGACCTGGCGCGAGCGGATATCACGCACGGAGGTACGACGGGTGGGATTCACGCGACGAGGCCTCCGAACAGCAGTCCGACGAGTGCTCCCGCGATCATGAACGGCCCGAACGGGATGCCCGTCCTGCGCCCGGCACGGCGCATCAGCATCAGGCCCGCCCCGTACAGCGCGCCGAACAGGAAGCCGGCGAAGCCGCCCGCGAAGAGCACCGCCCAGCCGTACCACCCGAGGGCCAATCCCAGCGCGAGGGCGAGCTTCACGTCGCCGAAGCCCATGCCGTCCGGGTTGATCCGGAAGAGCAGGAGGTAGAAGCCGCCGAGTGCCACTCCGCCGAGCAGGGCGGAGGTCCAGGACCCGCCGTGCCCGGGCAGCAGGGCAGCTCCGCCCAGGAGTGCCGCGGCGGCACCGGCCAGGGGCAGCGTGAGCATGTCGGGGAGCCGGTGGACACGGCGGTCGATGACGGCGAGGAGCACGGCGACGGGGGCCAGCAGCAGCCAGACGACGGCTTCGGGCCGGGTGCCGGCCGCGGTGGCGAGCGCCGCACAGGCGAGCACGGTGACCACCGGGGCGGCGACGGCGGGTGCGTAACGGCCCTGCCCCGCCGGGGCCTGCGGGGCCGCGCCTGCGGGGAGCGCGGGGACGGCCACCGCGCACTCCGCGCACCTGGCCGGGCCGAGCCAGCCCCGAGCGGACCCCGGCAGCGCGTGCCCGGCCGGGCAGGCGTCGCGCCAGGGTTCCTCGGGCTCGACGGAGAAGCGGTACGCGGCACGCGGGAGCAGCAGTCCGGCGGCGGCGCCCCAGAGCGCGGCGACCGCAATCAGTGTGGCGTCCACGGTCCCGACCCTAATCCGGAGGGCACGGCGGGGTCTTGGGTCCTGGGACCCACCGCCCGCCGTACCGGACCCACGCGCGGGCCGTGAGGTCTACGGTCGGTGCCCATGGGGAAATGGCGCAACGGCAACGGGACTCTGACGGTCGGTACGGGATCCGGGGCGCGGGAGGTGCCGCTGCGCATCGCCGCCTCCTACCGGGCGCGGGCGCGTGGCCTGCTCGGTGTGGACGGTGTCGACGGTGCGCTGCTGATCACCCCGTGCGGGAGCGTCCACACCTTCCGGATGCGGTTCGCCATCGATGTGGCCTACCTGGACCGGAAGTTCGGCGTTCTGGCGGTACGCACGATGAGGCCCGGCCGGTTCGGCCTGCCCAGGCTCCGCGCCCGCCATGTGGTGGAGTCGGAGGCCGGGGCGATGGAGCGGTGGGGCCTTCGGCCCGGGACGCGGGTACGAATCTCCGTACCCGCCGCGGAGAGCTCGCCGCCCGCGCGGTGACGGGTGCGGCGGCGGGCCGCGGCCTCGGCGGCCGGTTCACGGCGGTCCCGGTCCCAGCAGCGTCCACGCCCCGTACGCGGCGGAGCCGATGGCCAGCGCGGCGACGACCGCCCCCGTGCGCGCCCTCGTACGCAGTCCCGTCAGCGCGACGGCCGGGGGCAGGAGCAGGGTGAACGCGGGCATCATCAGGCGCGGCCGGGAGCCGAAGTAGCCGGAGCCGATGAGTGAGATGACGACGACCGCGATGCCGTACAGCAGGACGGGCAGCGGCTGCCGCTGCCGTACGCACAGGAGGACCAGCCACCCCAGCAGCCCCAGCGCCGCGCAGAGGCCGAGCGCGGCGGGAAGCGGCAGTCCGGCGATGAAGGCGGCCAGCGCCCGGCCGCCGTCGATGCTGTTGCCCCACTGCGCCTGGACGTCGAAGTACGCGAACGCGCCGCCCTCCCGTACGGCGACGAACACCACGTGGCCCAGCCATCCCAGCGGTGCGAGGCACACTCCCAGCAGCATGCGCGCGTTCCGGCGCAGCAGGCCCCGCCGGTCGCCCGCACGCCACTCCCGTACGAGGACGGCGGCGGCGGTGATCGCGAGCGCCGCGATGAGGGCGGCGGCCGAGGGCCGCGTCAGCCCGGCGAGCACGCACAGCGCGCCCGCGACGATCCAGCGGTCCCTGAGCACGGCGTACAGGGACCAGGCGGCGAGGGCGGTGAACAGGCTCTCGGTGTACGCCATCGACTGCACGAACGCCGTCGGGTACGCGCCCCACAGCGCGGCAAGCACCACCCCGGTCCGCCGCCCGTGGAGCCGGGCTCCGACGGCGAAGATCCCCCAGGCCGCGAGGAGCCCCGCCAGCCAGGCGACGGCGATGCCCGCGCCCTGCACGGTGAGCGGGGTGAGCGCGGCGAGGCCCCGTTCCATGGCCGGCAGGAGCGGGAAGAAGGCGAGGTCGGGGTGAACACCGCCGTCGGGGAGGGTGACGGTGTAGCCGTAGCCGTTCTCCGCGATCCGCTGGTACCAGACGGAGTCCCATCGCCCGCCGAGCAGGTGCAGGGCGTCCTTCCCGGCGGCCGACGCCGCCACCTGGAGTACCAGCAGCCCGACGGCCCTGACCGCCGCGTAGGCACCCAGGGCGGGGGCTGCGGCCGTGAGCAGGGCCATGGCGCCGTGCCGGGTGCTGTGGGATTCGGGCGCCACCGGGCGGGTGCGCGTCTGCTGATCGGGCATGCGGCAGATTATGAGCCCGCCGCCCCGGAGCCACCGACCCGGGCCCGTCAGGAGGGCACGGACCGGCTCACCAGGCCGGGCTCGGCGGTGGGCCTCCTCCGGCCCGCAGGACCTCCGCGTGGCGGACCTGCCGGGTGCCGAGCCCCCGGCCTATCAGCGGGCCGACCGTACGGATCAGCTTCAGCTGCACGGAACGCAGGACGCGCACCGTGATGTCGTCGGGCCAGCCGGTCGAGGTGGACCACTCGTACCCCGAGCCGACCACGTCACTGGCGAAGGCCAGCTCGGTCGCCAGCAGGGCCCGCGCCCAGTCCATCGGGTCCAGCGATTCCCGGCCCGCCAGCGCGCCGCGGATCGACATGCCCCGGTGGCTCAGGTCCTGAACGCTGTCGAAGCCCATGGCCACGGCGAACTCCTCGGTGCAGCGGGCCGGGCCGCACCATTCCGTCAGTCCTAGCTGGAGGAGACGGGACTCCTCGTCGTTCAGGGCCAGCTGCTCAGCCGTGGGCACGCGCCGTCACCTTCCGATTGCGGCCCGGCCCGGCGCCGTGGGGGGGCACGCCGGGACGGGCATCGATCACCTGCGGCGCAGACGCTAATCGCCCCGGCGGGCGCCGTCATGGGCCCAGGGACCCAACCCGGGGCCTCAACCGTCCTGGCCGGCCTCACGGATGGGTTCCACCCGTGCCCCGGGAAGAGAGCCGACCGGCTTCCCGACCGCGTCCACGATCAGGACCGGCCGGGTGTTCCCGTCCGTGCCCCCGTCCAGGACCCGAGCCCGCGTGCTGGTGCCGTCCGGCAGGGCCGCCCGGTACGCCGAGGGGCGCACCCCGTCCGCCGGACGGAGCACGGTCGTGCCGAGCCGGGCCGCGAGCCGGCGTGCCGCTTCGGCCTCGGTGGGCGGCGCGGGCTCCACGTCCGCCGACACGTACACGTCCCAGGCGAGCGCGAGGTCGCCGTCCAGGTCCGTGAAGTGGCACAGCACCGCAGCCGACCAGTCACGGTGGCCGTCGGAGTCGTCGGACACGTCCACTTCGGCCGCTGTCACTCCCACCACGTCGGCCAGGGCGGCAGCCATGGCGTCCGGTGAGGTCCGGTGCACGGTCAGGAAGGTGTACGCGGTCATCGGCGTCCCCGGCCCGTCCCCGGCGCCCCAGGCTCACTCGGCCGCGGGGAGGCGCCGACCACCCGGCGGTACATGCACAATGCACCCACTGCACACCGTGCTTACGGGCCGGTGCGGCCCGACAGCCGTGCCGGTACGGCACTTTACGCAGTCGGCACGACGTCCGGACGAAACCGGTGAACTGCAGCCGACCGCCCGTGGCTTCTCCGCCCGGGGCGGCGACGGACACATTTGGGCCCGCATTTGGGGCCGGGGGCCCAGGTCGAGCTGGATTTCCGGCAATACATTCGGCCGGGGGCAACGGTGCGGGTACCGGCGAGAGGGTGGACCGTGAGCGGTGGCGGCTGGGGAGACCGGGGCGCGGGCCACATACCGCCGGGTGGCGGCGGGGGTGGCTGGTTCTTCCCCCTGAGCCGCGGCTGGGCGGCCGGCGCCCTCGTCTACGTCGTCACCGGGTTCCTGGTGGCGCGGGCGCTCGTCGGGACGCTCGCCACCGACGAGCGGCTCGATTCGGTCGGCTGGCGGCTTGCCCTTCTGCACCTGCCCGGCATCCTCGTGACCGCCCTGGCGGTCCTGGCGGCCGCCCGCGCCCTTCCCGGCCGGCAGCGCGACTCACGCGCCCTGCGTCTCGTCGGCACCCTCGCCGTGCCGGTGGCTGGACTCGCCTTCGGTTACACCGTGACATGGGACGTGGTGAACACCGAAGGGCTCCTGCTGCCGTTGGTGACGATGGTCACCGGCGCCGCCGTGGGACTGTCGCTGGACCGGCTCCTCGACAGCCGCGACACACCTTCCGCACCCTCGTCGCAGGCCTCGGCGTACGGACGCTCGTACGACTGGCGTGACAGCGGCGCCACCGCGACCGAGTACCTCGGCGTCGTCGTCCTGGTCGTCGCACTGACCGGCGCGCTGGCCATGGCCGGTCTCGGAGGCCGGATCGGGGAGGGCATCCGCTGCGCCATCGGCACGCTCACCGGGGACGGCGGGGGATGCGGGGCGGGCGGGGACAGCACGGCGAAGCCGAAGACCGACGCCGACTACGAACCCAGGCTCTGCCAGATCTCCAACGTCTCCGACACCGCGGGCGGCAAGGTCAAGATCGGCTGGTTCGAATGGGGCGAGGAGTACGGCTTCCAGCAGAAGGTGGCCCGGGCCAACCACGACGTGAACGAGGACGGAACGGTCGACGAGAACGACAAGCTCGTCTACATGACGTTCACCGACGCCGCGTCCGCGGGTCTCACCGCCGGCACCCCCGGTGTCAAGCTCGGCAGTCTGGGCAAGGCGGACGTCGACATCGGCGGCGGGATCAAGATCACGAACGGTGACACCTGGGTGTTCAGGAGCGAGGCCGACGCCCAGAGGATGAGGGACGACATCGAGGAGATGAAGATGTGGGAGACCTCGATGAAGCACAGCGGCGGCTACGGCGGCGGCTGGTACTCCGGCATGAAGTGGGCGGAGAAGACGGAGGACATCGAGAAGAAGATCGGCGACAAGAAGATCTCCTACTCCACCCTGGGCATCAACGCGTACGCGGACGGCGGCCTCTCCGTCAAGGCCGGTGACGACACGAAGCTCGGCGCCGAGCTGGGCGGCAAGGCCAAGCTCTCACCTGACGTGACGATCACCAAGGACGACGTCAACGGCAACGAGTCGTACACCTACACCGCCAAGCTGGAGATCGAGGGCAAGGTGAGCGGCACCGCGGGCCCCCTGGGCGGCACCGCCGTTGCCAAGGACACCCGCACCGGGGCCCTCACCGTCACGCGCGACCAGAAGACCGGGAAGATCGTGCGGATCGACATGACGCAGACGGTCGACCAGACCTCGACCTCCGACAAGGGCGAGGCCGGCGGCGACAACGGCAGGACGGGCAAGGACAAGCGCGGCGGCAAGGGCGGCGTCACCGACTCCTCCGGGGACACCGGCATCGACGTACGTACGAACTCCGTCGTGTTCGGCAAGGAGACCGACGAGGCCACCGAGGCGAAGCGCTCCGTCGCCGAGGAGTGGCTCGACGGCTCCGGCGACAACACCGCCCCGTTCGCGTACATGTTCGGCGACCATTCCCTGGAGAAGAAGCCCGACGGGACGGACCCCTTCGCACAGCTGATGTTCCAGGACGGTCTGTCCAGCACGATGCGCTACCACGGCGAGTCGGACGCCCAGGAGTTCGGCTTCGAGGTCTCGCTCGGCATGAGCCTCGGATTCTCGATCTCCGGCGAGCACAAGGAGGAAACCCTGACGGACGCGGAGTTCCTCGGTGCTCCGCAGGACGGCAGGCGCACGTACCTCCCGTACAGCTACTGCGCGCAGTGAACGCGCACGACGAAGGGGCGATGACCTTGACATCGACGTCGACGAAGTTCAGGGCGCTCGGCGCGGCCGTCGTGGCCACCCTCGGCCTGACGCTGCTCAGCGGCTGCGGCGGGGAGGACGCCGGGACGGTCCCGGACGGCTGGGGCACGCTCGACACGAAGAGCGTGTCGGTCGGTTACCCCGAGGCCGCGGGATACGCCCCGCAGCCGGCCGCCGAGCGCGGCAAGGCAAACGCGGCGGTCGCGCTCAAGGTGGAGAAGGGGCTGCGCACCGGCATGGTCTCCGTCCAGCTGAACTTCGCCACCGGTGTCGGCGACGCCGGTGAGGCAGCCGCGGCGGCGGGCGCCGGGATCGGGCTGGGAGCAACCCGCAAGGACACCCAGGACGTGCGCCTCGCGGGCGAGGAGAGCGCTCAGGAAGCCCGCAGGATCGACTACGAGTTCACCTCGTCGGGCGAGGAGTCGACCCCGGCGAAGGGGACGCGGATGACGGGGGTCGTCGTGGCAGGCGTCGACTCGAAGGACGTGCCGTTCGCCATCCGGATCAACGCGGTGAAGGGTGAGCTGAGTCCGGCGGACCTCGACTCGTTCGTCGGATCCGTCACCGTCAGGTGAGCGGCCTCCTTGCTACCCGCAGTCGATAGACACCCCCAGGCCCCGACCCGCATGCCCCGACCCGCATACCCCGACCGGGCAACACCCCCGTTGTCCACAGGCCCGCGCAGCAATCCGTTCCGCGCGGCATCCTCTCCTCATGACGGGGAACCTCCACCCATACGCCAGACGGGGCGTCCTGCTCACCCGGGACGCCTTGGCGGCCGGTGTGCCGGCGCGGCAGTTGAACCGTCGGCTGAACACGGAACGCTGGCAGCGCGTCACGCGCGGGGCCTGGGTCGCGCCGGGTGTCGAACTGACACCGTGGTTGCGGGCCCGCGTCGTACAGATAATGGACCCCGGCCTCACCCTCAGCCATCGTGCCGCAGCCACACTCCACCGCATCGAACTGCTGTGGGAAGCCATCGAGTTCACCGAGCCCGCCGGCCTCCAGGGCCGACGCCACGGCTTCACGGTGCACCGTACGCCCCTCGCCCCGGACGAGATCTGCACACGCGACGGGCTGCTGGCGACCACACCACTGCGCACCCTGCACGACCTGCTCCTGACCGGCACGAGGGACGAGGCGCTGGTAGCCGTCGACTCCGCCCTGGGTACGCGCGTGGTGGGCGGAGTACGCCGAAGGCGCCTCATCACCATCGAGGTGCTGGCCACCGCCTGCGCGACACACCCCACCCGACGCCACGGCACACCGAGGGCGGAGCGGCGGCTCGCACTGGCCGATCCGCAGAGCGGCTCGCCTGCCGAGACGATCGCCCGGCTACGGATGCACGACGTCGGCCTGCACCCGCTCAGCCAGGCCGAACTGGTGACACCGGGCGGCCGCCGGATCCGGCCAGACTTCCTCTTCCTCCGGGAGGGTGTGGTGGTGGAGATCGAGGGCTACGCCTACCACGGCAGCCGCGAGGCGCACCGCCGTGACCTCGACCGCTTCAACGTGCTGAGCACCTGCCACGGAGTGCGGCTGGTGCTCCGCTTCCCCGCCGCGACGGTCTTCCGTACCCCCGACCGCATGCTCGCCGAGATCCGCGGGGCGCTGGCAGGCGCGAGCGCATCGTCGTCGGGAAGTTACGGACACCCAACTCGGACATACAGGGCGGGATTTCGTCCGTAAAGTCCCACCGACCGCTCGGCCCTCGCATCACTGCGGGAGGAGGGCCCATGTTCTGGTGCCCTGGTGGGGTGGCGGGGCCTCGCTGGTGCCCCAGTCGCCGCCCCAGTCGTCGACGACGGCCGCCAGCAGCCAGAGGGCGCGGCGACGCCGGACCTCGCAGAGCGCGAGGGTGTCCGGGTCGGCGTGGTGGGGGTGCTGGTCCCAGAGGACCAGGCGGAGGTCGCCGTCACGGTGGCGGAGCGAGAGGTAGAGCTCGCGGCCGGGCGTCAGCGCCGCGTTGACGGCGATGAGTTCGGTGACGGCGAGCGTGGCCGGCCACGCGTGGGAGCGAAGCCCGTACGTGGACAACGCGGCCGTGACCGCATGCCGTCCGACGGCCGCGCTGCGGGGGTCACCGGGGAGGGTGAGGCTGAGGACGAGCCCCGGGTGCGGGCGCGGTTTCGGCCGGAGGTGCGGGGGTGATGCGACGTCGGGGAGGGGTGGCCTCGCGGGGCACAGGGCGGTGCGTCGGGGCTGCGGCGCGTACGGATGCATGACGACTCCCGGGTACGGGGGGTGAGTTGACGTTCATCGGCGCTGCGGCTGATCTGTGGCCTGTCTCCCTGACGCGGCCCCGCCCCTCCCAGGGCAGGAGGTGCGGGCAGGGCCGCGCGATGCACTTCGTTTCGGACGCAGCGTGTGCGGTGCGGTACCCAAGGTATGCATACGGGGGCACTCGTGTCGTCATGCTGGAGGCAATTGCCTCCTTACGAGTGGACCGCGTATCCATCGCAGCGGCAGACTGTGCACATCGTCGGCGGAAGAAGGGGCTTATGCCGAGCAGTTCCACACCTACCGAGCGACAACGGCGTCTCGGCGCCGAGCTTCGGAAGATGCGCACCGCCGCCGAAGCAACGACCGCGTACGCGGCGGGGCTGCTGGGCGTCGACAGGACGAAGATCTCCAACATGGAGGGCGGCGTCCGGCCGGTGACGGCCGAGCGTGTTCGCACGCTCGCCTGTAACTACGCGTGCTCCGACTCTCGTTACGTACAAGCGCTCGTGAACATGGCCGAACACCGCGAGCGCGGCTGGTGGGAGCAGCACCGGGGCACCCTGCCCTCGGGCCTGCTGGACATCGCCGAACTCGAGTGGAACGCCGTGCGCATTCGCACCGCGCAAACCGTCCACCTGCCGGGCCTGCTCCACACCGAGGAGTACGCGCGGGCGGTGTTCGGTGCCGTACTTCCAGCCCTCTCGCGGCTGGAGGTGGAGCTGCGCGTGGCCCACCGCATGGAGAGGCAGCAGGTGCTCGACCGACCGGCACCGGTCGACTACGTGGGCTTCGTGCACGAGGCTGCGCTCCGCATGCGGTTCGGTGGCAGAGACGTCACCCTGGAGCAGCTCGCCCACCTCTGCGAGGCGTCGGAGCGCCGGAACATCGAGCTACGCGTCATCCCCGTCGACCGCGGCGCGTTCCCCGGCGCAGGGCACGCGCTTCTGTACGCGCACGGCGCTGTGCCACAACTGGACACGGTTCAGCTGGACTCTGCGCACGGACCGGAGTTCATGCACGCCGAAGCGCAGCTCACCAAGTACCGGGCCCACCTGGAATGGATGGAGGACGCTGCCCTCGGCACCGCCGAGTCACGAGACTTCATCCACGCCGTCTCACGTCAACTCTGAGGAGTTTCGTCATGCCCGAAGTCAACTGGGAAGAGCCTTACTGCGGCGAGGGAAACAATTGTTTCCGGCTGGGGACGGACACGGAAGGCAACGCGTTCATCGCCGTCCTCGGCCAGGAGGATCGTTACCTCACCGACAGCCGCGAGGCCCTCCAGCAGATGATCCGGGACATCAAGGCGGGCAAGGCCGACCACCTGCTCTAGGCGGCCTGCCCCTCGGGCCGGCGCCGGCGGCTTCCCAGGAGCTGCCACGTGCCCAGGCCCAGGACCAGCACGGTCCCGAGGCCGATTCCGCCGATCCCGATCGCCCGCATCGTGCCGCCGTCGCCACTCGCGGGGCCCGTGGCGCCCAGGCCGAATCCCGCCGCTGCCGCGTCACCGTCGTACGGGGGGCCCGGTTGGGCCTTCCCCTTCAGGCCGACGTCCAGGGTCAGCGGGACGCTGCTCGGTACCTTGGGGTCGAGGGTGACCTGGACGTAGTACCAGCCCTCGAACCGCATCGCCGAATCCGCCTCCGAATCGCCCGCGAACCGGTTCGCGTAGGCGGCCGGGGCCGTGCCGAGATCGACTCCGGCGGGGGCGCCCGTGTAGCCGGCGCTCTTGTCGGAGACCCGGCCACGAGCCGTGTTGTACAGAGCGAGGCGCAGACCGTTGACGGCGAAGAACGAGTCGTCCGTGGTGGCGTTGGCGAGCTGGGCCCGCAGGAAGAGCTGTTGGCCCCAGGCGACCGGCACCTTGTAGAACCGGCTGTCGCCGGGCCGGATGTCGTCCCGCCAGGCGCCGTCTTCCACAGCTGCGGCGTCGTTGAATCCCGTGCCGCCGCTCACCTTCCGCGGTGAGGCCGCTGCCGGGGACGGTGCCTTCGAGCTCCAGGAGGTCGGCGCCTGCGGCGTGGCGGCCCCGGGCTTGAGGCCGGGTTCGGCCATGTAGGTCAGCTCGATCGGCCACTTCGCGGCGCCGCTGGTCTTCTGACCGGACCAGGCCACGGTGTAGAGGTAGTCCCCGGCTTCCTGGCAGGCGGTGCTGTCGTCGCTGATGCGACGCGAAGCGTAGTCCGCGACCGGGCGGGTGGTGTCGCCCCCGAAGTAGACGGCAGGGCCGGAGCCGCACGGCGTACCGTCGGCAGAGGTCAGCGCGACCTGAATGCCGTCGAGGATCCCGCTCTTGGTGCCGGGAGGCGGGGCGAGCACCGTGGAGACGAACGCGTTGGACGTCTCGTCCAGCCGGACCCGGTAGTACTTCTTCTGGCCGGGGCCGATGGTGTCCGAGTAGATCTTCGCCCGTTCCAGCCGGGGTCCGTCCGCGCTCGACGCAGTACCGGTGACGGGCAATGACCCATCGGCAGGCCGGTACGCGGAGACTTCGCCCGGAGCGTCGTCGGCGCGCGGGTGCGCCGCCGCCGTCCCCGGCAACAGCAGTACGCAGGCCAGCGCAGCCGTTGCGGCGACAGCCGCCACGGTCCTCGACTTCATTCCGCTCCTAGCTTCCGGCACCGGGACCGCCACTCGCGCGGAGCCGGTGCCCCGACAGGTCTCTGCCGGCTCTACGAACCGCTGGTGCGTTGGAAGGTGACCTCCACGCGGCGGTTCTTCTTACGGCCCTCTTCGGTCTCGTTGCTCGCGATCGGATACTCCTCCCCGTAGCCACGGATCTCGAAGGTGACGTTCGGGAGACCCGGGGAGAGAACTCCCGAGACGGCGTCGGCCCGCTTCTTGGAGAGCACGTCGCCGTGCGCGGAGGAGCCCAGATCGTCGGTGAACCCGAACACGCGGACCGTGGTGGCGTTCTGGTTCCTGATCTCCTCGCCGATCGCGACGATACGGGCGTTGGCCGCGCCGCTCAGCTTCGCGCTGTCCTTGCCGAAGAGGACCTCGGCCTGGAGGGCGAAGGTGATGTCGACGTTGGTGTCCTCGCGGCGTTCCTCGCCGCCGAGGTCCTCGACGACGGACTTGATGTCGAGGACGCGGACATCGCCGAGGGTCGCGCCGTCACCGAGCATCAGCCCGGGCGAGTTCGCGTCGACCTCGACGGGCGGGGAGGCGCTGGGGACGTCGGTGGGATTGTCGTCCGCCGTCGCGGAGGCCGTGCCCCAGAGCGCCGAGGTGCCGACGACGACCGTGGCGACGGCGCAGAGTCCGACACGGCGGCGCAGCGCGCCTCGTGATGCTCGGGAGGTGGGGGTGGGTGGCTGCATGGCGGCCATCACCCGGAGATCTTGATCGTCGCGGTGGGCATGGTCGGGATCTGGAAGTCGACATCGGTGGTGCCTGCTGGCGGGGCGGGGAACTGAGCGAAGAACGGTGTCGTGGCTCCGGGTGCGATGCCCGTCGTGAATTGAGTACAGAGGCACCTGCCATCCGTGTCCCGCAAGGACAGGTATCGCTTCTTCCCTGCTTGGTCTACGAGAGAGGCCCCGGCAACTGATGCCCCGTTGCCAACCATCTCCTCCTCGGCCCCCTGCCAACCCACGGCGGTGAACTGCTGTTTCGAGCCGTTCGTGACGCTGCCCCTGACGGTGACGAATCCACCTGCGTCACGCTGGGCAGAATTGATGACAAGGTCGATCTCTCCCGGCCCCTTCACGCTGGCAATCACTTCCGACGTTTCAGGGCTCTCCTGCGTGTCCGGCGATTTAGGCTGCTGTGACGCCGAAGCGTTGGGCTGCTTCTGCTCGCCGTCCGACTGATCGTCCTTGCCGTCGCCTCCCCCGCAAGCTGTCAGGACGACAGCCATGGCTACGGAAGCGGCGGCTGCAGCAGCCCTTTTGAGACGAATCCGGGTCATGGCTGCACGCATCGGCGTGTCCTCTCGGTGTCGATCATCTACTTGTCGGCCAGGTGGACGGAGAAAAGGTCTGCCAGGTCCGGCAGCAGATCGAGATGCTCCGGGTCGATGTCGAAGTCGTCGAAGTCTGCGTCATCGCAGACGACTTTGTACGCCATCTGCTCCTCGCCCTGCCCCGTGTCGTCGTCGTTGTCGCTCTCCTCGGCCGGACTTGGCTCGGGACGCGTGTCCTCTTCGACGCGGCATCGAGGTTCGATCACCGCTCGCGCGGTGGCCTTGGCCTTGGCGGTCTTCGTGATGGCGATCGCCGAGTCGCCGACAGGCTTGTTGGTCTCGACCGTGACGGTGTACGACGTCTCCGGCACATCCTCGGCGAAACAGTCGATCGTGCTGGCGTCGTTCTCAGCGGCCAGCCAGTCGGCGGCACCACACGAGTCCGAGCCGGCTCCGCGCCCGCTCAGAAGGTCGTCCCACTTGTCCAGGTCGAAGACCCCGGGCCAGCTCAGCTGATCGCGGGCGTCGGTGGCCGCTGCCAGCGCCGCCGCGTCCGCGGCTGTCTGCGCCTCGTTCTTCTTCATCGACGCCTGACCTACGGCGAAGTAGGCGAACGCAAGGAAGAGCAGGCCCGCCACCACCATGATGTAGATGGGGAAAGCCTGCCCTGCCTCGCGCTTCTGCCTTGCTCCTACTTGCCGCCAGTGATCTTGGCGATCTGCGTAGTAATGGCCCCACCGATCGCCGCACCGATGTTCGTCAGCATCAGCACCCCGATGATCGCCACCACCACCACGATGATGCCCAGGTACTCCACCGCGCCCTGCCCCCGGTCCCCGCGGGCCTTCATGCGCTCCACCGACGTGTTCGCCCACACCTTGGCGTTGACGGAAGCCTTCAGCATCAGCTTGCTCATGGTGTTCCCCTCCGGGTCCGGCCGACCGACGGCCGGCCGGCGCGTGTGTCTCTGCGGTGCCGCCTCGGGAACCGGCTTCCCCCTGGCCGGTGTCCGAGCCGACCGGAGCAATGTACGCCGGAACGGCTCCTCCGGCCGAGGGCCCCAGGACCCAATCCCGGGCCCAAAACGGTCGTTGAGCCCGCAGTCCCGCGCGTACCGCACCCGTCGCGGGGCCCCTCCCCCGTTCAGCCATGGCTGTCTGTCCCCCTCGGTCCAGGACCCGAGCCCGGTGCCGTGCCGAGCCAACGGGCTATCGCCTCACTGCGGCTGCTGCTGTGCAGCTTGGTGAAGATCCTGTTGATGTGGTTCTTGACGGTCTTCTCGCTGATGAAACAGGTGGCGGCGATCTGCTGGTTGTTCATGCCCGAGGAGATGAGCTCCATGACCTCCGCCTCCCTCGAACTCAGGTGGTACTGCCGTCTGTTGGGTGTCGGCGGTCGGACGGGTCCGCTGTCAGACGAAGACTGTGCCACAGCGGGTTGCAGTCGCGAAAGGCTTCGCGGATGTCCTGTGGGTTGCGGCGGGGCCCGCGTCGGCGTCGGCGCGGCGTCCGCGCCGCTCTCCGGGAGTGGTGCCGGGAAGCCGGGCCCGCGGCGCGGGCCGCCCGTCGCCCCTGCCTCTCCGAGCCTCTCCGCGAGCTGCCCGGGTTGCCGGTCCGCCCCTTGGCGCATATGGGCGAGGAGCGCGTTTGCCGCTGTGGCGGTGAACGGGGCCCGGCCGTTCTTCGTGTCGCGTACGGACTGGACGAGTTCGTCAGCGGTGAACTCGCCGTGCACCAGGTAGCCGCCCGCGCCCAGGCGCAGGGCCTCGTGGACGATGTCGCTCTCGCGGCTGTACGTCAGCATCATCACGGGTGCAACCTGCACCAGGTGCGGCAGGGCGGAGATGCCGTCCACCCCGGGCATCCGTACGTCGAGCAGGATGACGTCCGGGCGGTGGCGTACGGCGGCCTCGTACGCCGCGCGCCCGTCGGCCGCCTCCGCCACGACATCGATGTCGGCACGGCCGCCGAGCAGGACCCCGAGCCCTGCGCGGACCACGGGGTTGTCGTCCGCGACGACGACCCGCAGGGGCCCGGGGGCCGTCGTGTCGGGGGCGGTAGGGAACGCGGGCACCGGCTGCCCGGGGCCCGCAGGGAGCTGGGTGGCCGGGAATGCGGGGGAGCTGGGCTCCGTGCCGAGCGGGGTGTCGTGCGAGGACGTGCGCCGGAAGTGGTTCCGTGCCGCCCGGTCCTGGCCCGGCGTACGGGAGACGTCGTCCGGCATTCTGCGACCTCCTCTCAGGTGTCGTGGTGACGAAGGTACGGGGGCGGAGGGGCGGGAGGGGCGCGATTCGGACGACGTACACACTCCGTCAGGGGTCCGCGTCCGCCGTCGGGGGTGGAGCGAGCGCCCCCGTCCCGGTTGGAGCGAGTGCCGCCGTCCCGGGTGGAGCGAGTGCTGCGGTCGGCAGTTCCACGCGGACCTCGGTTCCCTTGGCGGCCCGCCCCTTGCCGATGCGGATGCGGGCTCCGATGGAGGCCGCGCGTTCGACCATGCCGACGAGCCCGAAGTGACCGGCCCGCCTCAGGTCGTCGAGGGCGAGCCCGGTGGGCAGCCCCTTGCCGTCGTCGTACACGCTGACGCGCAGGACGTCGCCCTTGACGCCCGCGAGGACGACGAGGTAGGTGGGCCGGGCGTGACGGCCGGCGTTCTCCATCGCTTCGGAGGCCACGGTGAGCAGCTGTCGGGCCACGACCGGGGGTACCGGGGGCACCGGGGTGTCGCCGAGGGTGCGGAACACCGTGTCCACCCCGTGTCGCCGCTCGAAGTCCTCCGTCCTGCCGCGGAGTTCCGTGATGAGGTCCACACCTCCGTCCAGCCCGGAGTCGCGGCGCAGGTCGGAGAGGAGTTCACGGGATTCGGCGGCGGCGCGGCGTGCGGATCTGGCCACCAGTTCCGCCTGGTGTCTGACGGTGAGCGGGTCCGCGTGCCCGGAGGAGTGGGCCAGGCCGTCGGCGGCCAGGGCCAGGCCGTGCAGGGTCTTGGCGACGGAGTCGTGCATCTCGCGGGCGAGCCGGGCGCGTTCGTCCTCGACGGCGACACTGACGGCGAGGCGGGCCCTGGTCTCCGTCAGTGCCTGGCTCGCCGCTCCGACCCGGAGCATCAGATTGCGCAGGGCGACACCGGCGGCTCCCGCGAGGACGCAGAAGACGGGGAGGAGGAGCACGTCGGCCGGGCTCGACTGCGGGTGGTGGTCGACGCCGTACGCCGCTGCCAGGATCAGGCACTGGACTGCGGCGAAGATGCCGGCGACCCGCCAGCCGTAGAGCAGTCCGGCGAGCAGCGGTGTGCAGACGACCGCGTAGCCGAGGGTCGATTCGGGGGTGGCGGTGAACAGGAGCAGCGCGCCGAAGACCGTGTCCACCGCGAGGAGCAGCGGGTAGCGCACGAGGAGCGGCCCGAAGCGTTCCCAGTCTCGGTAGAGGGCGTACGAGCCGACGAAGGTCACCACGACGGCTGATCCCACCAGCCAGGCGGCAAGGCCGGGGGCGCTGTTGCCGACGGCCTGCGGGGTGCCGATGGTGATCATGGCGAGCCGGAAGAGGAAGACCTGCCGGGCCATCGCCTGGAGGGCGTTGACCTGGATGGACACCGTGGGTGCGGGGCCCGCAGGGGTGGACAGGGTGTGGCGGGGGTCCGTGGGTTCGGGTTCCGGCTGCAGGGAGAGGCGCATCGGCTGGTCGCTCACTCCCCCGTGAGGGATCCGAAGTCGGTGCCGGATCCGAGCAGCATGGCGGCGCCCATGAGGAGCACGGTCGCGGGGATCATGAAGGTGGTGACCATCAGGGTCGCCTTGGGGACCGCTTTGGCCGCCTTGCGCCGGGCGTTCTGCGCGTCGGTGCGGCGCATGTCGTTGGCGATGGCGATGAGGGTGTCCACGATCGGGGCGCCGAGTTCCTCGCCCTGCTGGAGTGCGGTGACGAACATGGCGACCTGTTCGGAGTCGTTGCGCCTGCGCAGTTCGTCGAACGCCTGGCGGCGGCTGACGCCCATGTCCATCTGCCTGAGGGTGATGCGGAGTTCGTCGGCCCACGGTCCCTTGTACTTCTCCGACACCCGGTCCAGCGCCTGCCGGAATCCGAGTCCGGCGGAGACGACGACGGCGAGGACGTCCAGGAAGTCGGGAAGGGTGCGGTCGATGTCGTCCCTGCGTTTGCGGACGGCGGCCCAGATGCCGACCTCGCCCCAGAACAGGCCGAAGGCGACCATGAGCAGTGCCATGAAGATCTGGCCGCTGGTGAGCATCACGAAGGCGGCGAAGCCTCCGAGGGCGCTGTAGACGGCCCGGCGGGCGGCGTAGCGGTCGATGGTGAGGCCGCCGGGGTTGCCGGCCATGTCGATCTTGCGGCGCTTCTCGTTGACCCGCTTCGGCCCCATCGCGCGGAGCACCAGGGGCGCCCAGCGCATGCCGAGCCGGTCGATGCCGGAGCCCACCGCGGTGGTGCGGGTCGAGCCGACCTCCAGGGCGAGGGCGAGGTCACCGGGGAGGGTGGCCTCGGCCCGGTACATCCGTACGCCCTTGAAGACGCCGAGCACGCTGAGGCCGACGACGAGAGCGAGCAGCAGTTCCATACCGGTCCCCTCCTCAGATATCGATCTTGGAAATGCGGCGGATGGCGATGAAGCCGACGGCGTAGAGGCCGAGCGAGACGATGACGGCGATCTGGCCGGCGAGCGAGCCCGTCATGCGGTCGAGCGCTCCGGGGAGGATCGCGTTGACGAGGAGCATCGCGCCGACGCCGATGGCCGGGACGGCGTAGGCGGTGGCGTTGATCTGCGACAGCTGGGTGCGGACCTCGCGCCGGGTCTCCTTGCGCTCCTCCAGGGTGATGGTGAGGTTGCGCAGCGAGGAGACGACCTGGCCTCCGGCCCGGTTGGAGAGGATCAGCGTGGCGACGAGGACCACCAGTTCGCGGGAGGGCAGGCGGGTGGCGAGCTCGTCCAGTGCGTCGTCGAGGGTGCGGCCCACGCCCAGCTGGTCGGCGACGATGCGGAGCTCGTCGCCTGCGGGCGCCTCGAGCTCGTCGGCGGCCATGGCGATGGAGGTACGCAGGGAGAGACCTGCCTGGGTGGCGTTGGCCAGGACCCGTGAGATCTCCGGCAGCTGGCTGATGAAGGCCTCGGTGCGTTTGGCGCGGTGCCAGTTCAGGAAGGTGTTGGCACCCCAGATCGCGGAGATTCCGGCGAGCGGTCCGAAGAACGAGGCGAGGACGGAGGCGGCGACCAGCCACAGGGCCGCCACCGAGGCCACGACGTAGAGGACGTACTCGCCGGGCGTGACGTCGAGGCCGGTGGCGGCGAGCTTGAGCTCGATCCTCCTGCCCGGCTTCGTACGGCGCAGGCGGCGGTCGAGCCCCCGGAAGCGGCGCTGCGGGCCGCTCTCGGTCTGCCCCGTGGAGGTGAGCCGGTCGACGAGGGCCTCGCGCTGGGCCTTGCCCGAGGTGTACGCGTGCAGGCCCATGACGCCGAGTACGCAGCACAGCAGCGTGACACCGATGGTGAGCGGTGCGAGATTGTCCATGTCGGGGTACCTATCCGGCCTCTCGGGTGGCGAGGTATTCGTCTGACGGCGCGACCCCGAAGGCCTGGGGGACCGGCTGTCCGGCCATGTAGAGCCGGTCGGCGACACGACGCGGGAGCGGGAAGGCCTGGAACTCGCCGTGGACCACGCCGTCGACGTCCATCGGCCGGGCCGCGAACCGGGCGACGGTGACGATCCGGTAGGGGGCGCGCCCGTGCGAGTCGAGCACCGCGATCTCGGTGACCTTCCTGGTGCCGTCGGCGTGCCGGGTCAGCTGGACGATCACGTCCACCGCGCTGTTGATCTGGTCGTGCAGCGCCTCGAAAGGGATCTTGATCTCGGACATCGACGCGAGGGTCTGGAGACGCATCAGCGCGTCCTCGGCACTGTTGGCGTGCACGGTGGCGAGCGAACCGTCGTGGCCGGTCGACATCGCCTGGAGCATGTCCAGTGCCTCCCCGCCTCGGACCTCACCGACGACGATGCGGTCCGGACGCATGCGCAGGGAGTTGCGGACCAGGTCGCGGATGGTGACCTGGCCCTTGCCCTCGACGTTCGCGGGGCGCGACTCCAGCCGGATCACATGGTTCTGCTGGAGCTGGAGTTCGGCGGAGTCCTCGATGGTGACGATGCGTTCGCCGTCGGGGATGAGTCCGGAGAGCGCGTTGAGCAGCGTGGTCTTCCCGGTGCCGGTGGCACCGGAGACGATCACGTTGAACCTGGCCTGGACGAGGCCGGCGAGCAGCAGCAGCATCTGCTGGTCCAGCGAGCCGAAGCCGATCATCTCCTGGAGCGTGAAGGACCTGGGGAAGCGCCGGATGGTGAGCGTCGCGCCGGTGAGGGAGAGCGGCGGGATGATGACGTTGACGCGTTCACCGCTGGGGAGACGGGCGTCGACCATCGGATTGGCCTCGTCGACGCGCCGGTTGACCGTGGAGACGATGCGCTCGATCGTCTGCATGAGCTGCTCGTGGCTGGCGAAGCGTATGGGGAGCTGCTCGACCCTGCCCGCGCGCTCGACGAAGATCTGGTCCGGTCCGTTGACCATGATCTCCGTGATGGAGGCGTCCTCCAGGAGTGGTTCCAGTACTCCGAGCCCGAGCGCCTCGTCGACGACCCGCCGGATGAGCTGGGAGCGCTCGGCGGTGGAGAGGACCGGCCCCTCGCGGCTGATGATGTGGCCCAGCACGCGTTCCAGCCGGGCCCGGCGGTCGGTGGCGGCCAGCGAGGACATCTCCGCGAGGTCGATCTCCTCGAGGAGCTTCGCGCGGTACGTGGCGACCAGGTGGCCGTCCTCCCGTCCCCCTCCGCGCTCCTCGGGGGCCGTGATGCGTGCCCGCAGGCTCATGGGCGGTACTCCTCGGATGGGATGGGGTGCGCTCAGTCGTCGCGGGGCATGGTGGCGGACTTCTCGACGGTCCGGTCGCCGAGCAGTCCGAGCAGGACGTCCGGGATGGTGACCGTCACCGTGACCGTGACCGCGTCACCGCCGGACGGCGCCGAGATCCGGGACCGCTCCGCGACCCAGCCGGTCATGGAGGCCCTGCCGACCTGTGCGTAGGCCCCGGACACCTCCTCCTGCGCGGCGGTGCGGGCGGCGGCCCTCGCGCCGGTGCCCGCCTGCTGCGCGGTGTAGGCGATCAGGCCGAGCTGGATGCCGGCGAGGCCGATGAGGATGAGGACGGGGAGGAAGCCCAGGTACTCGACTGCGGTGGACCCGTGGTCACCGCGCATGCCCTGACCCGGGGCCCGGCCCCTTCCCGGCCCGGCCGTTCGTGAGTCCCGTACGGGTTTCATGGCACGTCACTTCCCTTCCGCGGCCGCGCCGGCCCTCGCCGTGACGGGAACGGGGAGGCTGGCGAAGCCCGGGAACAGGACGGGGGCCTTCAGCGTGACGGTGGTCGTGACCACGTCGCTCGCGCCGCCTCCGCCACCGCAGTCGATCTCCGCGGGTCCCTCCCAGGCCCCGGGAAGCCGTTCGTTCACCGCCGCCTCGCACCGGCTCTGCCGTTCCCCGGCGTCCGCGGCGACCGCTCTGCGTACGCCTTCGTCCGCCGCGCCGCTCGCCAGGGTGAACGTGTAGCCCACCAGCACGGCCTGCCAGAGCAGCACCAGCGTCACCAGGATGATCGGCACCATCCCCGTGAACTCGACGCTCAGCTGGCCGCGTTCGTCGCGCAGCCGGGTTCGTATCCCGCCCGGCTCTCCCCCGTGCCCCTTCACGTCCGGCCTCCCCCGCCGGTCGTGCCACCCCTGCGCCTGCGGCCTCCGATCGAGCCCCTGTCGCCGCGCGGCGTGCCCGCGCGGGACTCCGTACCCGGGGAGGGCTTCACGAGTCCGAGCTCCCCGGCCAGGGCCCAGAGGGCCTGCTTCACGCTGGAGCGCGGGTCCAGTTCGTGCATCCGGCCGGAGTCCACCGCCCCCTGGAGTTCCTTGAAGTTGGCTGGTACCGCCGTGCCCGCCATCCGGGTCCCGGTGATCCGCTGGATCAGGGCCGGCTGGATCTCCGTGTTGCGGTTGAACCGGTTGACGAGTGTGAGCGTCTCCTCGGCCTTGCGGATCTGGAGCCGGTCCCACATCCGCACGATGCGCTTGGCACCCCGTACGGCGACGACGTCCGGGGTCGTCACCAGCACCGCGGTGTCGGCCATCTCGATCGCCGCGGCGTTGGCCCCGCTCATCTGGCTGCCGCAGTCGATGACGACGACCTCGTAGCGCGAGCGCAGGGCGCTGACGATCTGGCGGGCCGAGCGGTCGCTGACCTCCTCGCCGCGTTCGCCCTCCCCGGGCGCCAGCAGCAGCGCCAGACCGGTGTCGTGCGAGAAGACGGCGTCGGAGAGGACCCGCGGGGATATGTCGGCGATGGCGGCCAGGTCGACCACGGAACGCCGGAACTGCACGTCGAGATAGGCGGCGATGTCGCCGGCCTGGAGGTCCAGGTCGACGAGCGCGGCGCTGTGCCCGGAGGCCTGTGCGGCGAGGGCCAGCTGTACGGCTGTGACGGTCGTCCCGACCCCGCCCTTGGCCCCGCTGACCGTGACGACCGTGCCGCCGGGCCCGGTGAACACATCGCCGCCGGAGCCGAGGTGACGCCGTACACCCGTGGACCACTGCGCGGCGGCCTGCACACGGTTGACGAGTTCCTCGTAGCTCAGGGGAAGGGTGACCAGTCCCCGCGCTCCCGCGTCCATGGACGCGGCGAAGAGCCCGGGACTCGCGTCGGTGGTGATCAGCACGACCCCTACGGCGGGGAAGCGGAGGGAGACCTCACGGATCAGCTCCAGGGCGGGCACCGGGCCGATCAGCTCATGCACCAGCACGACTTCGGGCAGTTCCTCGACGGCCTCGCCGGCGAGGCGGGCGAGGGTGTCGATGAGCTGCGTCGAGTCACCGACCGGCGCGGCCGGCTCCGCGTCGGGCAGCTGGCTCAGCAGGGTGGTCACGGACCTGGCCGCGTCGGCGTCACCGACGGCCGGGAGGATTCTGGTGGTCATCCCATCCTCACTTGTCCTTGTCGAGCGTGTAGGTCCGGTCACCCGGGCTGATGGTGCCGTCGCTGCCGGGAGCGATCAGTGCGAGACGGACGTGCTGGGCGAAGGACTCCGCATAGGCGACGCGCTGGGTGTCGACGGTGTTGAGGGCGAACGTGATCGGCACGGCCTCCGACGCCCGGTTCCTGTCGTCCCTCTTCGGCTCCAGCGCGGTCAGCTCACCGACGTCGAGGACCTTCGCGTTGGAGACGATCACCTTGGACTGGGACGCCGCACCGTCCTGCTCGCCCGCGAAGGTGGCGTAGATGTTCACCCTGTCGTTCGGCCGGATCTTGCCCGCCACTCCCGTCGCGGCGTCGATCATGATGGCGATCTCCTGCTCCCCCGGGCGCAGTTCGGGGCTCTTCACCATCATGTCCGACTGCATCAGGGAACCCTTCCGCAGCTGGGTCACGGCGATCTTGCCGTCGACCTCGTCGATGTCCCTGACAGCGTTGTCCGACAGCCAGCGTTCGGGCATGGAGACCTTCTCGAACTGATCGGCCGTGAGCGCCTTGTAGGGGGCCACGTTCGACTTGAGCCGGTAGGCGTCGACCTCGGGCCCGACCTTCGAGTTGACGTCGCTGATCACCGAGAGCACCCCGGCGAAGGCGCCGAAGGCGCACAGGACCGAGAGGAGCAGAAGTATCACGCCGCGGCGCTGGCGGGAGTTCATGGACCGGACAACCTCGTTCGATTCGGGTGCGTGGAGCAGCGGACAGAGGGTGGTGAGCGCGGTGCCTGCGGAAAGCCCGGGCGCCCTAGGAGCCGGGTGGGGCGGGCGCCCCCCGGCTCAGGGCGCGCGGGGAGGGCACGCGGTTCCCGGCCGGTGCCAGCGGGGAGGAGCAGAACCCGCAGCGGTCGCCGATGAGTTCCATTCCGCACCAGTGGCACCTCTCCCGACGTACGGAGGAGACGAGCTGGTAGACCACGGAGATGTCCGGGAGGAAGGAGGCGAACTCGACCACCTTCCCCGTGCCCCACCAGTGGGGCGAGGCGGAGGGCAGCGTGCACTCCTGGACGGCCTGTACCCCCCAGGCCGGGGCGAGGGTCTCCTGGACCCAGTCGGATGCCAGCTGCCCCCTGGCGATCAGCAGCTGGGTGGCGAACGGAGGTCCGGCCGGTGGTTCGGCGGCCGGAGTGATCCTGATCAGCTGGGGGCTGGGACCGGCGAGTACGGCGAACATCGAGCCGGGCACCCATGACCTGGCGTGCGTCCTGAGGCTGACGGGGACCCGGTCGAGCCTCGCCACCGAGTTCAGCAGGGCCCCGGCGTGGATGTAGTGGGTGAGCAGCCGCGCCGCCGAGGCCACCACCCCCGGACTGAAGTCGCAGATGGACAACTGCCGTAGCTGACGGACCAGTACGGCCACACCCAGCGGCGGCAGGTCCACCTTGAGCAGGGCGATGCGGTCGCTCTCCAGCACGGACCGGATGGCGTGCAGCCTGCGTTCGTGGGCGGGGCTGATGCCCGTGGGGTAGACCGCGACCACGTGGCCGTGCTGCTCCAGGAGCAGGTTCATGTCGCCGATCGCGAGGTCGAGGGGCTGGGCTTCGGGTGCCTGCAGATGGGCCGCTGTGGGCGTCTGCTGATCGGTCGGCGGTAGCACCAGATCAGCACTGGTCACTGCTATTGCGGTCGGCACGCTCTTCCCCGTTCGGCACCGGCCGTCGTCGGGGGTGACTCCGGCCGCACTTCGCTCCTGCTCCGTGCTTCTTCCCCAGCACTTTAACCACGTCATACCAGGCAGAGAACAGTTATCGGAACCCAGTACGAAGTCGTACGGCACACGCGTTCGCAACGCCTCCGTACGAAATCGGACGAAAAGCAGAGCCGTTAACTCCTGTACCACTGCGCAGAGTTACCCCGCCCCCTCGGGTTTGGAATCCGGCGGAATTCATCCGCGCAGGTCAGTGCGGACTCGGTGCGCATTCCCCGGCTCCCCGCGATATCCGCTCCGTCACATTACCGGTGCATGGCCTCGTCACCCGCGCGAGTGTTACCCGGGAGCCACCGAGCGGTCACCCGAAGGTGAGCGCCGAGAGGGCCCGGCATCCCGGATCTCCCGGCCCCGCACATCCGTGTCGCCAGAGGTCTTGACAACTTGATTGGTCTGGACCAGTTTATCGGCCAACGGTGGCCACCGTTCTCCGCCAGCACCCCCAACTCCCCCACCGGAGGCAGCAAGTGGAACGCTCCGCAGGCAGCAGCAGGCACAGAAGACGCCGGGTCCGGCCGCTCCTCGGCGGTGCCGTCGCCGTCGTCGCGGCAGGAGCACTGGCCGTCACCGGGCTCTCCGGCGCCGCACAGGCCGCCGACGTCAACGTGGCCAAGAACGCCGGATTCGAGTCCGGGCTCGCCAACTGGACCTGTTCCGGCGGCAGCGGCACCACCGTCTCCTCCCCCGTGCACGGCGGCACCTCGGCCCTCAAGGCCACTCCGGCCGGGCAGGACAACGCCAAGTGCACGCAGACCGTGGCCGTGAAGCCCGGCTCCACCTACACACTCAGCTCCTGGATGCAGGGTGGATACGCCTACCTCGGCGTCAGCGGCACGGGCACGACGGACGTCTCCACCTGGACGCCCGGCGCGAGCAGCTGGACGCAGCTGAAGACCGGCTTCACCACGGGTCCCTCCACCACCTCCGTGACCGTCTACACCCACGGCTGGTACGGCCAGGCTCCCTACGTCGCCGACGACGTCCAGGTGACCGGCCCCGACGGCGGCGGTGGAACGGACCCGGAGCCCGCGGTCCCCGGCGCTCCCGCCGGGCTGTCGGTCGGCACGACGACGTCCTCCTCCGTGGCCCTGTCCTGGAACGCGGTCTCCGGCGCGACCGGCTACACCGTCTACCGGGGCGGCACGAAGGCGACCACCTCCACCGGCACCTCCGCGACGGTCACCGGGCTGTCCGCCGACACGGCGTACCAGTTCTCCGTGAGTGCCTCCAACGCGGCCGGTGAGTCCGTCAAGTCGGCCACCGTGAGCGGCCGTACGTCCAAGGCCACCGATCCGGGCCCCGGCCCGGCGACCTCGGTGCCCAAGCACGCGGTGACCGGCTACTGGCAGAACTTCGACAACGGCGCCGCCGTCCAGAAGCTCAGCGACGTCCCCGCGAACTACGACATCGTCGCCGTCTCCTTCGCGGACGCCACGGCCACGCCCGGTGCCGTCACCTTCAACCTGGACTCGGCGGGACTGAACGGCTACACCGTGAGCCAGTTCAAGGCCGACATCAAGGCCAAGCAGGCCGCCGGCAAGAACGTCATCATCTCCGTGGGTGGCGAGAAGGGGGCCGTCGCCGTCAACAGCGACGCCTCGGCGACCGCGTTCGCCGACTCGGTGTACGCGCTCATCCAGGAGTACGGCTTCAACGGCGTCGACATCGACCTCGAGAACGGACTCAACGCCACCTACATGACGAAGGCGCTGCGCTCCCTGTCGGCGAAGGCGGGCTCCGGTCTCGTCATCACGATGGCACCGCAGACGATCGACATGCAGTCGACGTCCGGCGAGTACTTCAAGACGGCGCTGAACATCAAGGACATCCTGACCGTCGTCAACATGCAGTACTACAACAGCGGTTCGATGCTGGGCTGCGACGGCAAGGTCTACTCGCAGGGCTCGGTGGACTTCCTCACCGCGCTCGCCTGCATCCAGCTGGAAGGCGGCCTCGCCCCCTCCCAGGTCGGCCTCGGTGTGCCCGCCTCGACCCGCGGCGCGGGCAGCGGCTACGTCGCCCCGTCCGTCGTGAACGCGGCTCTGGACTGCCTGGCCAAGGGCACCTCCTGCGGTTCCTTCAAGCCCTCCAGGACCTACCCGGACCTGCGCGGCGCGATGACCTGGTCGACCAACTGGGACGCGACCGCCGGCAACGCCTGGTCGAACGCGGTCGGCCCGCACGTCCACGGGCTGCCGTAGACCCCACCGCCCCGTAAGGACGACGAACCAGCAGCGCCACCGCTCCCCCGGTGGCGCTGCTGCGTCGTCACGTACCTCTACACCGCGCTCACCAGGGCAGGTCACGCACCTGCTGGACGCACAGCACGACGAACAGCAGTCCCGCCCCGCCCAGCATGCCGTTGCTGAGCCAGCCGTTGCGCCATTCCCTGGGCGTACGGGAGGAGTTCAGAAGCCAGATCAGGGTCAGGGCCAGGAACGGCATGAAGAACGCGCCCAGGACCCCGTAGCCGATGACCAGCCCGAAGGGCTCGTCCAGCCACAGCAGAGTCATCGGGGGGAACGTCAGCCAGAGCAGGTAGGCACGGAAGGGTACGGACCGTTCCTGCCGCCCGACCGTCGCACTGCCGGCCTCCCCCTCGTCCGCCGTCTGCGTGCCGGTGTCACCGCGGCCGGCCCGGATCCGCTCCACGAAGTCCGCGAACATCAGGCTGACGCCGTGCCACACGCCGATGAGCGACGAGAACGACGTGGCGAAGAAGCCGACCAGGAAGAGCTTCGCGGTGCCCGCGCCGAAGCGGTCCTCCAGGACCTGGCCGAGGTCGATCAGCCCCCGGTCGCCCTTCGTCAGGGCGATCTGGGAGGAGTGCAGCAGTTCGGCGCCGACGACGAGCATCGCGACGACGAAGATGCCCGTCGTGATGTAGGCGACCCGGTTGTCGATCCGCATCACCTTCATCCAGGAGGAGTCGGACCAGCCCTTGGCGTTCACCCAGTACCCGTACGCCGCCATGGTGATGGTGCCGCCGACCCCTCCGATCAGCCCGAGGGTGTAGACGAGCGAGCCGTCGGGGAGCACGGGGAGCAACCCTGCGAAGGAGGCTCCGACGTCCGGTACCACCCGGATCGCGACGTAGACCACGACGACGAACATCACGCCGATCAGGACCGTCATGACCTTCTCGAAGACGGCGTACTGGTTGAACCAGACGAAGACCAGACCGATCAGCCCGGTGATGATCGCCCAGGTCTTCAGGCCCGGTCCGTCGGGGAACAGCGCCACGATGGGCAGGGCGCTGGAGGACATGGCCGTCGCCCCGTACACGAAGCCCCAGATGACGACGTACACCGCGAAGTAGCCGGTGGTCCACCCGCCGAGGGTGCGCCAGCCGTCGAAGAGGGTGCGGCCCGTGGCGAGGTGCCAGCGGCCCACCGCCTCCGCGAGGGAGATCTTGACCAGGCAGCCGATGACGGCCGCCCACATGAGGGTGTAGCCGAATTTGCTTCCCGCGATGAGCGTCGCGACCAGGTCCCCGGCTCCGACTCCGGTGGCCGCGACGACGATGCCGGGTCCGATGTACTTCCAGCTGGACTTCCGGGGGCCGCCGGATCCCGACTGCCCGGGTGCCGTTCCGGTCCCTGGCCCGGTGCCTGCCCCGGGCCCTGACTCTGTAGTTCCGCTTGTCTCCGCCATGTCGATCAACGAAGCGTAAAGAATGGGATCGCACAAGGGTGCGCGCACGCCCCGTTCACCGTCACGGGGCGTGCGCGCCACAGGGCGATTCCTAGATCACCAGGCTCAGCGCCGCCGCGACCACGAAGCCGGCGACCGAGAGGACCGTCTCCAGGACCGTCCAGGTCTTCAGGGTGTCCCGCTCGGAGATGCCGAAGTACTTCGAGACCATCCAGAATCCGCCGTCGTTGACGTGCGAGGCGAAGATGGAGCCCGCCGAGATCGCCATGATGATCAGCGCGAGGTGGGCCTGCGACATGTCCTGGCCCTCGACGAGCGGGACGACGATGCCGGCGGTGGTGACGATCGCGACCGTCGCGGAGCCCTGTGCGACCCGCAGGACGACGGAGATCAGCCAGGCGAGCAGGATGACCGGCAGACCGACGTCGTTGAACGTGTCGGCGAGCGCGTCGGCGATGCCGCTTCCCTTGAGTACGGCTCCGAAGATCCCGCCCGCGCCGACGACCAGCAGGATGTTGCCGACGGGCTTCAGCGAGGACGTCGAGACCGACTCGAGGGACTTACGGGACCAGCCGCGCCGGATGCCCAGCAGGTAGTAGGCGAGGAACAGGGCGATCGTCAGCGCGACGAACGGGTTGCCGAAGAACTCGATGACGGAGCGCAGCGTGGACGGGTCCAGCGCGATGGAGGAGAACGTCGCGGCCAGGATGAGGATCAGCGGGGTGCCGATGATCGCGAGCACGGTGCCGAGAGGGACGGGCTTCTCGTGCGGGGCGACACCGGCCGCGCGCTGTTCGGCGACGACGGCGGCTCTGGACTCCTCGGCCGCCTCGACCATGTCCTGCGGTACGTCGACGAAGATGCGCTTGCCGATCCAGGCCGCGTAGACCCAGGCGGCGAGGACGGACGGGATGCCGACGAGGACGCCCATCAGGATGACCCAGCCGAGCGAGACGTTGAAGAGGCCCGCGGCGGCGACCGGTCCGGGGTGCGGCGGCAGGAACGCGTGGGTCATGGACAGGCCGGCCAGCAGTGGCATCGCGTACAGGACGACGGACTTGCCGGAACGCTTGGCCGCGGCGTACACGATCGGCGCGAGGACGAAGATGCCGACGTCGAAGAAGACCGGGATACCGAAGATGAGGCCGGTGAGACCCATGGCGAGCGGGGCGCGCTTCTCGCCGAAGAGGTTCAGCAGCCGGGCGCTCAGGACCTCCGCACCGCCGGACACCTCCAGGATCGCGCCGAGCATCGTGCCGAGGCCGATGATGATCGCGACGTGCCCGAGGATGCCGCCCATGCCCGACTCGATGACGGAGACGGCGGCGGACTTCTGGACCGTGCCGAAGAGTTCGGTGACGGAGAGACCGGCACCCAGGCCGACGGCTATGGACACGGCGAGCAGCGCGACGAACGGCTGCAGCCTGACCTTGATGATCAGGTACAGCAGGAGCGCGATCCCCAGGGCGGCGACGGTCAGCAGACCGGGGGTCCCTCCGATCAGGAGGAGCAGTCCACCGGTGTGGGGTGGCACTTCGGGTGCGGGGGCGGCGGCGAGCAGCATGAGCGGTCAACTCCGTTGGTGACGGGGTCCTTCGGGGCAGGGGGGAGCGCGGCACGGCGCCCGTGTGCGGGGCGCCGCGCCGTGAGGCGAGCGGTTCCGGGGAGCCGGCTGCCCGGGAGTTCCGGGATCACCGGTCCGGCGCGTCGGGGGGCGGGCGGACCCGACGGTCAGCCGAGGACCGCGAGGGCGTCGATCTCGACGAGGAGGCCCTTGGGCAGGCCGACGTACACCGTCGTACGTGCGGAGGCGGGGGCCTTGAGGCCCTGCTCCTCGAAGTACTCGTTGTAGATCGCGTTCATCTCGGCGAAGTGGTCGACGTCCGTGAGGTAGACGCGCATCATCATGACGTCGTCCCAGCTCGCGCCGCCCTCCTCCAGGATCGCCTTGACGTTGGCGAAGGTCTGCAGGGTCTGCTCGCGCAGCGTGGGGCCGGCCGGGGTGGGGGCCTGGCCCTCCACGGCGGGCAGGAAGCCGACCTGGCCGGCGACCTGGAGGATGTTGCCCTTCTTCACGCCGTGCGAGAACTTCGCGGGCGGCGTGGTGTGGGTGCTGGGGGTGAGGGCGGTCTTCTCGGTCATGGTGCTTCAGGCTTTCTTGGTGGGGGTGGTGCCGGAGTACTCCCGGCTGATGGTGTCCGCGGTACGGCGCACCAGCGGGAGCAGGGTGAGGAGTTCCTCGGCCGTGACGACCACGTTCGGTGCGGACACCGACATGGCGGCGACGACCCGCCCGTCCGCGCCCCGGATGGGGGCGCCGACGCAGTTGATGGACTCCTCGTGGCCGCCGAGGTCGGTGGCCCATCCCTGTTCGCGTACGACGGCGAGCTCCTTGAGGAAGGAACCGGCGTTCGGGACCGAACGGGACGTGTACATGGGGTAGTCGAGCCGTTCGGCGATCGCGCGCCGCTCGGGCTCGGTGAGGTCGGCGAGGAGCAGCTTGGCGACCGCGGCGACGGTGATCGCGACGGGTTTGCCGATCCGCGAGTACATGCGCACGGGGTAGCGGCTCTCGACCTTGTCGATGTAGAGGACCTCGTTCTCCTCGTACACCGCGAGGTGGATGGTGTGCCCGCACTGCTCGTTGAGCGCGACCAGGTGGCTGTGGGCGATCTCGCGCACGTCGAGGTTCTCGACGGCTTCCTGCGCGAGCGCGAAGAGGCGCGCGCCGAGGCGGTAGCGCTGGTCCTCCTGCCGGTAGACGAGGCCGTGCTCGTGGAGCGTACGGAGCAGCCGCAGCGCCGTGGACTTGTGGACGCCGAGCCGCTCGGCGACCTGGCCGAGGTCGGCGGGGCCCTGGGCGAGCAGTGGCAGGATGCTCAGCGCGCGGTCGACGGTCTGGCTCATGTGGCTCGTACCTCCTCGTTCGCCCCGGCGGCGAGTGTCCAGCCGGGGCCGAGACGAAGTGTGCCCCAGGCGTCGTCGTCCAGGGCGGCGAGCCGGTCGGCGTACGCGCGGGACGGGGGGCCGGTGAGGTCGCCGGGGACGGTGAGGACGGCGGCGGCCATGAGGTGGCCGTGCCGTGCCCGGTCGCGGACGGGCAGGTCGCGCAGGGTGGCGGAGAGGAATCCGGCGGCGAAGGCGTCGCCGGCGCCGACGGCGGCGACGACGTCGACGCCGAGGGAGGGCACGGTGGTGACGGTGTCCCGCTCCGTGCCGTCGTCCGTCCGCGAGAAGACCGTGACCCCGTCCGAGCCCCGCTTCACGACGAGGACGGAGGGCTCCGGCAGGGCCGCGCGGACCGCTTCGGTACCGAGGACGCCCCAGGCCTCCTCGGCCTCGTCCTCACCGACGAAGACGAGGTCGCAGCGGCGGGCGAGGGCGAGCAGCACCTCCGGCCCGGCCGCGCCGTCGCGCCACAGGCCGGGGCGGTGGTTGACGTCGAAGGAGATCAGCGGGCGGGCGTCGCGCGGGGCGGTGAGGTTCTCCAGGAGGGCGAGGCAGTCGGTGGAGAGGGCCGCGGTGATGCCGGACAGGTGCAGGATGCGGGCGGCGAGGAGGTCCTCGTACGGGACGTTGTCCGGGGACATCGCGGAGGCCGCGGAACCGGCCCGGTAGTAGGCCACCTCGTGGGTGTCGGTGGCCCGGTCCGTCGCGGTGCGGAAGTAGATGCCGGTGGGACGGCCCGGGTCGCGGCGCACGGCCGAGGTGTCGACCCCGTAGCCGGCGATCGTGTCGACGAGGTGGTCCCCGAAGCCGTCGGCGCCGACCCGGCCCACCCACTTCGCCCGGTGGCCCGCGGCGGCGAGCGCACAGGCGACGTTGGACTCGGCGCCGCCGATGCCGCGGCTGAAGGAGGGGACGTCGGCGAGGCGGCCCGGCTGCGAGGGCAGGAACGTCACCATGGACTCGCCGAGGCAGACGACGTCCGCGGTGGCTGTCCTGGCTGCGGATCCGGACACTCTGGGCTCCTCTTGGTCGGCCGTGGGCGCCGGTGCTCACCATTGACCCGGCATCGGCCAGGATGTTAGACAGCGTTAAGCGATATGCGCAATGGTCGTTGCAGAGAATGCAACGATGACGTCTCCGAGGAGGATCCCTTGGCCGCCCAGCAGTCCGCCGAACAGCCCGTGACGGCACTCGCCGGTGAAGTGGTCGACCACCGCTTCAAGGCGCTGCCACCCGACGCGGAAGGGACGACCGTCGGCGCCCTCGCGGCCGAGCGCCGCAACCTCTTCACGGGCGGCTTCACCACCCCCGTGCTGGCCCTGTCCGCAGAGTCGGTCGAGGCCAACCTCGCCCTGCTCGAGACGTACGCGGAGCGGCACGGCCTGGCTTTCGCGCCGCACGGCAAGACGTCGATGTCCCCGCAGCTCTTCGAGCGACAGCTGGAGTACGGCGCGTGGGGCATCACCGCCGCCGTCCCCCACCAGGCCCGCGTGTACCGCGCCTACGGAATCCGGCGGATCTTCCTGGCCAACGAGCTCGTCGACGCGGTGGCGCTGCGCTGGCTGGCCGGCGAGCTGGACACCGACCCGGACTTCGTCTTCGCCTGTTACGTGGACTCCGTACGCGGCGTGGAGCTGATGGACGAGGCACTGCGGGATGCCGGTGCCGTGCGCCCGGTCGACGTCGTGGTGGAGCTCGGCGCCGGTGAGGGCGCCCGCACCGGTGCCCGTACGGAGGCCGACTGCGCGGCGGTCGCCGACGCGGTGGCCGCCGCGCCCACCCTGCGCCTGGTGGGCGTCGCCGGTTACGAGGGCGAGGTGCCGGACGCCTCCCCCGAGCGCGTACGGGAGTGGCTGCGCCGACTCGTCGCACTGGCAGCGGACTTCGACGCGGCCGGCCGCTTCAGCGCACTCACCGACGGCGAGGAGATCCTGGTCAGCGCGGGCGGCAGCGCGTGGTTCGACGCCGTCGCCGACGTCTTCGCCGACGTCCCCGAGCTGAGCCGGCCCGTCCTCAGGCTGCTGCGCTCCGGCGCGTACGTAAGCCACGACGACGGCCACTACCGCCATCTCACCCCCTTCAACCGGATCCCCGAGGAGGGCACGCTGCAGCCCGCCTTCCGGCTCTGGGCGCAGGTCGTCTCCCGCCCCACCCCCGAGCAGGCCTTCGTCAACGCGGGCAAGCGCGACGCGGCCTACGACCTGGACCTCCCCGAGGCGCAGGTCGTCCGCTCCGCGCGCGACGGCTCGGTGCGGCCGGCCACCGGCATCACCGTCAGCGGGCTGTCCGACCAGCACGGCTGGGTGCGCACGGAGCCGGGCGCCGAACTGGAGGTCGGCGACTGGATCGGCATGGGCCTCTCGCATCCCTGCACCTCGTTCGACAAGTGGCAGCTCATCCCGCTGGTGGAGGCGGACGGCACCGTCACCGACTACATCCGCACCTTCTTCTGATCCCGGCGGAGCCGCACCCCACCCCGAAAGGCCACATCTCATGGACCTGGTCATCCGCGACGCCCGCGTCGTCGACGGCACCGGCGCCCCCTCCTACCGCGCCGACGTGGGCATCACGGACGGCCGGATCTCCGAGATCCGGCGCGAGGGCGACGGGCCCCGCCCCACCGCCCCCCGCACCCTGGACGCCGACGGCCTCGCGCTCTCCCCGGGCTTCATCGACATGCACGCGCACAGCGACCTGGCCCTGCTGCGCGACCCCGACCACAGCGCGAAGGCCGCCCAGGGCGTCACCCTGGAGGTCCTCGGCCAGGACGGCCTGTCGTACGCCCCGGCCGACGACCGCACACTCGCCGAGGTCCGCCGCTCCATCGCCGGCTGGAACGGCGACGGCAGTGACATCGACTTCGACTGGCGCACCGTCGGCGGGTACCTGGACCGCCTCGACCGGAACTTCGGCGGCCAGGGCATCGCCGTCAACGCCGCCTACCTCATCCCGCAGGGCACGGTCCGCATGCTCGCGGTGGGCTGGGACGACCGTCCCGCCACCGCCGCCGAGCTGGAGCACATGAAGGAGCTCGTCGCCCAGGGCATGGCCGAGGGCGCGGTCGGCATGTCCTCGGGACTGACCTACACGCCGGGGATGTACGCGAAGGACGCCGAACTCACCGAGCTGTGCCGGGTGGTGGCGGCGCACGACGGCTACTACTGCCCCCATCACCGCTCGTACGGCGCCGGAGCCCTCCAGGCGTACGAGGAGATGGTGCGGCTCACCCGCGACGCGGGCTGCGCCCTCCACCTCGCCCACGCCACGATGAACTTCGGCGTGAACAAGGGCAAGGCCCCGGAACTGCTCTCCCTCCTGGACGACGCCCTCGCGGCCGGCGCGGACATCTCCCTCGACACCTATCCGTACACCCCCGGCTGCACGACCCTCGTGGCGATGCTGCCGAGCTGGTCGAGCGAGGGCGGGCCGGAGTCGATCCTGACCCGGCTCGCGGACGACGCGACGGCGGAGCGGATCCGTCATCACGTGGAGGTCCTCGGCTCCGACGGCTGCCACGGCGTCCCGATCGAGTGGGACAGGATCGAGATCTCCGGCGTCGGCAACCCGGACCTGTCCGGATACGTCGGCCGCACGGTGGCCGTGTCCGCCGCGCTGCGCGGTGAGGAGCCCTGGGTGACGGCCCGTCGGGTGCTCGTCGAGGACCGGCTGGGCACGACGATCCTCCAGCACGTCGGTCACGAGGAGAACGTCCGGCAGATCATGCGCCACCGGGTGCACACCGGCGGCAGCGACGGCATCCTCCAGGGCGACAAGCCGCACCCCCGCGCGTACGGCACGTTCCCCCAGTACCTCGGCCGGTACGTGCGGGAGCTGGGCATCCTCCCGCTGGAGGAGTGTGTCGCCCACCTCACCTCCCGCCCGGCCGCCCGCCTGCGCCTCCCGGACCGCGGGCAGGTCCGCGAGGGGTACCGCGCGGACCTTGTCCTCTTCGACCCGGCCACGGTGGCGGCCGGATCGACGTTCGAGGAGCCGCGCACGCTCCCGGTGGGCATCCCGCACGTCCTGATCGACGGCCGCTTCGTCATCGAGGACGGCAGGCGGACCTCCACGCTGGCGGGCCGGGCGGTGCGTGGCACGGGCTGAGCGCAGGGGCCGGGTGCGGCCGGATCCTGCCAGGGCAGCGCCGGAAGATGCCGCCACGGCTGCGGATCGCAGGTCGCGCGAGGTGGAATCGTTGTTCCGTCGGGATCAGTACCGCGCACGGTTCACAGGAGACCTCGATGGCACAGACCGACGGAGCCGACATGGTTCCGGTGACCGCCCTCGGTGTGGGGGACTCGCCACGGCTGCGGGGGCTGGACCTCTCACACGTCCAGCTCCTCGCGGAGCATCTCGACGACCTGCCGCCCCTCCTGGTCCAGCGGTCGACGATGCGGATCCTGGACGGGAGGCACCGTCTCGCCGCCGCCCGGTTGAACGGCACGGAGCTGCTCCCGGTGCGCTGGTTCGACGGCTCCGACGAGGACGCCTTCGTGGCGGCCGTGCGACTCAACCGCGGCCAGAGCCTGCCCCTGGCCGGAGTCGAGCGCTCGACGGCCGCCACACGCATCCCGACCTCGCATCCGCACCGGTCGGACCGGTGGATAGCGTCGGTGTGCGGGGTGGCGCCCCGCACGGTCGCGGCTCTGCGCCGGCGTCCAACCGGTGACGAGCAGCAGTTGGACATGCGGACCGGCCGCGACGGGCGGCGCCGCCCCCTCTCGGCGGAGGCAGGGCGGCGGATCGCGACGGAGATCATGCGGCGGCAGCCGGAGGCGAGTCTGCGTACGGTCGCGCGTCAGGCCGGCATCTCCGTCGGCACGGCACTGGACGTGCGGCGCCGACTGGCCGAGGAGGGCGGTACGGCGTCCCCGGCGCAGTCCCCGGGGGCTGCGCCCGCACCGTCGGCCGACGCCCCCGGAATCGTCTGCCCGTCGCTGATCAGGCATCAGCTGAACCGCTTGGTGAGGGACCCGTCCCTCAGGTACAGCAGCCAGGGCCGCGCCCTGCTGCGTCTCGCCTCCGCGACGTTGGCGTTCACCGAACAGGCCGAGACGATCGCCGGGGCGACGGCGGGGCACTCGCGGGAGCCGCTGCACCTGGTCGCGCAGGCATGTGCGCAGGGGTGGGCCCGATTCGGGAGTTACGTCGCCCCGGACGCGGACACCGTGGCCTGACCCGGGCCCGTCGGGAGGGGAGCACGTCCCGCAGGGACACGGGGCCGGCCCGCGGGCAGACCGGCCGCCAGCATCGTGGAGCCCAGCGGGGTCAGCGTATGCAGGACCGACATGGCGTGGCGGCGACTGACCAGCAGCCCCGCGTTGCGCAGGGCGGTGGCGTGCTGGCTGGCGGAGGAGGCGGAAACGCCCGTCGCCAGGGCGAGTTCACCTGTCGTGGCACCTGTCCCGGACGCGGCGGCGGACAGGACGGCAGCGCGTGTACGCCCGATGAGGGCCGAAAGCGGTTCGCCCCGGCCCCGGTCCGTGGAAGGCGGCCGGCGAGGCGATTCGTATGCGTGCCCCAGCGCGTACACCAGCACCGGCTCCAGCCGCGGGTCCGCCAGGGCCACGGGGTTCCCCCGGCAGAAGTACGAGGGAATCAGCCGGAGCCCCCGGCCCTCCAGGTACAGATCACGGTCCACCGGGTAGCCGACCGTCAGCACGGGCGGCTTCCATTCCGCCCCGCTGCCCGGGCTTCGCAGCAGACCGTCGAGTCCACCGTCGAGCAACGTCCGCGCGCGTACAGCCCGTTCGGCCTCGAACTGGGCCTGGATCTCGTCGCCGTGCGGGGCGACGACCGCGTCGTGGTACGCACGGATCGTCCGCGCCAGACGGCTCCGGGCATCTCCCTCGGCGAGGCGGGCGCCCCATGAGGGGCCGCCACCGGCGCCGGACAGCCGTCGCACCTCGCCCAGCACCCGTTCCGGAGATGTCGCCAGGATCCCCTTCAGCCCGGCGTCGATGCCTTCGGCCGACTCTGCGGGGGTGAGGAAGTCGGGGAAGTAGCCGGTCTGCGGGACCAACGGCAGCAGCAGACTCCGCACCGGACCCGCGAGACCACCCTCGTGCAGCCGCGCCCGGGCGGCCCGGTACCAGGGCGCGTAGGGCCGGCGGCCCTGACGGCTGCGCAGGCGGTGGAGGCTCATACAGACCTCCCACAGCGGGTCGGGTGATGCCGCCACCCGGACTCTGGTCAGATCCGCGGCGGTGAAATGTATGCGAAGCATCAGTGTTCCCCCGGTTTCCCAGCGCTTTTGAGGCAGGACCGAAAAGCCTGTGTTCGCATTCTCACGGCCGAGATACTTGCAGGGCAATTGAACGCGGCTCGGACGCCGCACCAGCCGTAGGGGGCGCGCTCACATGAGGCGGAAGGCCTGCATCACCGTTGCCGTCGCGGCAGCCGCCTGCACCGTGGCAGGTTGCGGCGAAGGAAACGGAACGACGGACACGGAGAAGTGGCGGAACAGCCAAGCGGTCGTGATCGCGGACAGCGAACTCCGGGACCTGACCGTCCCCGAGGAGATGGAAATCGAGTACGCCGAGTACGCGCTTGTCAAGAAGTGCATGGAGGACAAGGGATTCACGTACTGGATGGGGCCGGTGGCGAGCGCCGACGCCCGCAGAGCGGGCCGCTACGTGAACGACGACATCGCGTGGGCGAAGAAGTACGGCTACGGCCGGCCCTTCGACGAGGCGGCCGAGAAGGACCGCCGGGAGCACCCCAACGTCAGGTACCCCAACGGCCTCCCGCGGAAGGACCGCATCCGCTACAACACCTCTCTCAACGGCGACTACGACGATGTGCTGCGCGTGGATCTGCCGGCCGGCGGAACGATGGAGACCCCCCGGGAGGGCTGTTGGGCCGAGGCCAGGAACCGGCTCTACGGAGATCTCGAGACCTGGTTCAAGGCGAAGAAGACCGTCACGGGACTTTCACCGCTCTATGTACCCGACATCCTCGCGGACGAGAGGCTGAGAAAAGCGGTCGCCGCCTGGTCTTCCTGCATGAAGAAGGCCGGCCTGCCCTTCTCCTCGCCGGAACAGCTCCGCGAGAAGCGGATCGCACGCACCGAGGGAATGAGTTCTGGAGAGGCCCGGACCTACGAGACCGAATTGGCGGTGTCCGACGCCGGGTGCGCGGTGGAATCTTCTCTCGGAAAAACGGCGCGCGCCCTTGAGCGTGAACACCTGTCCGTGTTGCTGAAGGAATACGAAAAAGAGAACACCACCTATCAGCGCATGCGCCTGACCGCGCTCGCCCATGCCCGTGAACCCGACGGCCGGTGAGTCCGGCCCGCCCGGGCGACAGCGCCCATCAGATTTCCGCGGCAGAGCAGTCGCGGATTCGTTCGGAAAACGACACATGAAGGAGCACCACCTCATGCGCAAGGCTTTCGCCGTTCTGACGACCGTCGCCGTGGCATCCCTCGGCGCCCTGGTTCCCGCCACCTCCGCCCAGGCGGCGGACTGCTCCGACGCCATGGCCGGTGCACTGTCCGGCTACATGTACGCGTACGACGGCACCAACTGCAACGGCCACCTCGGCCACGCCTCCGGCGACGACTCGAACTGGGGGGACTCCGCGCTGAGCTTCCAGGGCGGGGACAACAACAAGGCGTCCTCGATCCTGAACAACGGCAACAACTACGAGGTCAAGTTCTACAGCGGCACCGGCGGCACCGGCGGGCAGATCTGCCTCAGCCGGTCCGAGGGCTGGGCCTCCAACCTCTCCGACGACTCCTTCACCAACGGCGCCTCGGCGAACAACAGCATCAGCGGCCACGCGTGGTCCAGCGCCTCCGCCTGCGGCAAGTGGGCGGTCTGACCGCTCCCGTGGGCGGGAGCACACCGCTCCCGCCCACCTGAACCACCTCGGCCCGCCGGCCTCGTTCCCCGGCGGGCCGAGGTGCGTCACAGGACATCAACGCCGCTGTTTTCCAGTGCTGTTCGCGGCTTTTCGCCATCGCCACGCCGATGCCAGGGACTGCTTTACCGGCTGTCGCGCCACTTCTACACTCCGTCGAAAACCCGGAGGTCACTCGGCCCCGCCGAGCCGACCGGTTCACCACGGAGTGTCCCCATTGGCTGAGCACGAAATGCTCGTACTCGGGCTGTCACACATCGAGGAAGACGTCTACCGGCATCTGCTCCGCAATCCGGGCATCGGGGTGGAGGACATCCACGTCCTCCTCCGCCACGAGGCCGGGGCGACCCGCCGGTCCATACAGAGGCTGCGGGAACTGAGGATCATCCAGGAGGCCGACGGGGTGGCCCGGGCCTGCGAGCCCGAGCTCGTGGTGGCGCGTCTCGCGGAACAGCGGCTGGAAGAGCTCTACGACGACATCCGCTCGCTGACCCATCTGCGCCCCCTGGTGGACTCTCTGGGCCGGGAGATTCCCGGGCCGGTGGATGAGGACCACAGGCGCGTCGAACGCATCACCGGCCTGGAGGCGATCCGCACACGCCTCGACGAGCTGGCGTTCTTCGCCAGGGACGAAGTGCTCGCCGCCGAACCGTACGACGCGCTCACGCCCGAGAACATCGAGAACTCCCGGCCACTGGACATGCGCTGCCTACGCCGCGGTGTCAGCTGCCGCAGCCTCATCCGGCGCACTGCCCTCAAGGACGGGCCCACCCGTTCCTACCTCCTGGAACTGACCGCCGCGGGCGCGCAGATCAGGGTCCTGGACGCCCTGGACGAACTCATGCTCGTCTACGACCGTCGCACCGCGCTGGTGCCCCTCGACCCCGGCAACACGTCCAAAGGGGCTCTGTGTTCGGCGGAGGAGGGAATCGTGACCACCGTGGTCAACAACTTCGAACGGCTCTGGGCGGGGGCGGACGACCTCACGGCCCTGCTCGGCCGGCGTGGCGAAAGCACGCCCGAACCGGGACCCACCGAGACCCAGGGGAAGGTGCTGCGCCTGATGTGCACGGTCGGCAAGGACGAGATCGGCGCACGCGAGGCGGGCGTCGCCCTGCGCACCTACCGCCGTCACATCTCGGACCTGATGCAGCTGCTCGGTGCGGAGAACCGAGCCCACGCGGCGCTGCTCGCCCGCGAACGCGGCTGGGTCTGAGACAGCGGCCGTCGGCTCCCCCGTCGTGCCGGGAAGCCGACGGCCTCGATTCTCCGCACCGGGCCGGTCAGCCGTTGGTGCAGGCAGGTCCTCCCTGCCAGCCGTTGATCGGGTCGCGGCAGGGGTCCTTCGGCGGGTACTCCACGGCGCCGGCCAGCGGGCGCACGCCTGGCTCCGTGACGCCCGTCCGCCCGTCGTGCCCGGTGTCCGACCAGGACGCCCCCGCCAGCGTGAGCACCAGGAGAGCCGCTCCCGCGATGGTTCCACCGATACCGCCGTAGATCACACGCATCATGTTTCCCCCAACCCGCCCGGCACCCCAGTCCCCGTACAGCTGGGGCGTCACGGGTGAACAGCCGCCAGTCTGGCAGCCGGAAGGCCCGTGCCGGGGGGCCGCACGAGGCAGTCTCCTGCCAACCGCCGGGCAGGATCCTGCAGGGCTTCGGGGGCGGCCCCGCGGTTACGGCTTGGGCAGGGCGCAACCGGCCCGGTTCAGGTCGATCTGGTTGCCGGTGCCGATGCACGGCACCATGTTGTACGTCTGCTGGGCGTAGTTGATGCCCTTACGGACGGTCACCGTGCCGTCCGCGGCCACCTCGCACGGGTTGTTGTCCGTGCACTGTTGACCGTCCTCGTTACCGGTGTTGTTGACGGCGACGACCTTGCCGGTCGCGTTGTCGATCACCGGGGACCCCGACGTACCGCCGATGGTCTGGCAGGCGGAGGTGTAGCGGACCGAGTCCTTCCAGGTCCATGCCCCCTCCTTGAGACGGTAGGCGAAGCCGTCCACGGCGCAGCTGTAGGTGCGCTTCCAGTACCCGGAGGCGACGGTGATCGCCCTGCCCTGCGCCGGGCGCGCGGTGTCGAGCTCGAGGGCCTTGATGCCGTAGGAACTCTCGATCTGGGCGTAGGTGCGCGTCAGTTGGTACAACGAGACGTCGGTGTCCGTCATCGTCCCGTAGGCGATCTTGGACGCCCGCAGGGTGCCGACCCCGCTGCCCGCGGCGTTCAGCAGAGTGAAGCTGCGGGTCGACGCCTTGTTGAGCACGACCTGGCCCGGGCCCGGGAAGCCGGTCTCCAGGCAATGCCCGTTGGACATGACGAGCGCGGGGTCCCCCGGCTGCGACGAGGGCGCCCGGACGACGGAGCCGGAGCAGTTGCTGAGGGCGACCGTGCCGGCGAAGGTGACCGCCTTGGCGCGGACTTCGGCCGTGTCCGGGCTCGTGGCCGCGGCCGCGGGTGCGACGCCCGCCCCGAGGAGCAGGACGGAAAGAAGTGCGCCGACGAGAGGCTTGTTCATGTGGGAGGTCCCCTCCAGATGCGTCTGTCACCGGAGTTCTACCGGTTTTTGACATGCGCATGCTGTCGCACGGCGATCAGTCCGACAAGGGGCCAATTCAAGCCGCCGGGCGATTCGGCACACCGCCCACGCCGTCCGCGAGGCCGTACGGGCCCTCTCCGCACTCCCGGTCACGGGCGGCCGGGGAGCCCGCCGGCCGGCACCGGGGCCGACGTGCCGTGGTCGGCCCGCCGGTGGTGGGCGGGTACATGTGAACCGAGGGCGGGCTGCCGGACACTCAGCCGGACGCCGCCCCCGCCGCTGTGTCCCGCAGGACGTTCTCCCGCCCCCACGCCCCCGCCGCGCGGAGTGGGGTGGGGCAGGGACGGGCTCGGCTCCGCGGGGCCCGTCTGCGTAGTGTCGGGGCATGACACTCGACCTCGACGCCTACTTCGCCCGCATCGGCTGGTCCGGGGAGCGCCGCCCCACCGTGGAGGTGCTGCGGTCCGTGCACCGCGCCCACATGCTGGGCATCCCGTTCGAGAATCTGGAGCCCCTCCTCGGCAGCGCCCCGTCCCTCGCGCTCCCGGACCTGGAGAAGAAGCTCGTCCGCGGTGAGCGCGGCGGGTACTGCTACGAGCACAACACCCTCCTGGCCGCCGTCCTGACGCAGCTCGGATTCCGGGTCACGCTGCTGACCGCGCGGGTGGTGGTGGGCGCCGCGCCCGGTGACGTCCGGCCCCGCACGCACATGCTGATGCAGGTGGACATGGAGGGGGAGCCCGACTCCTGGCTGGCCGATGTCGGCTTCGGCTCGCACGGCGCGCTGCTGGAGCCGATCCCGCTGGTGGTGGACGCCGAGCTGCTCGACACCCCGCGCCACCACCGGCTGGTGCACGCCCCGCACGACGGACCGCTGGAGATGTGGGAGCTGCAGACGGAGAAGGGGGGCTACTGGGAGCCGCAGTACGAGTTCACCCTGGAACCCTTCGAGGCCCCCGACTACGAGGTCATCAACTGGCACATCGCGACGAACCCACGCTCGCCGTTCCGGCAGGCGCTGTACGCCCAGCGCACCCTGCCGGGGCTTCACCGGGCCCTGTCCGGGCGGACGCTGGTGGAGACCGCCGACGACGGCACGGTCGCGGAGCGGGAGCTGGCCGACTCCGCCGAGGTGCTGCGGGTGCTGGCCGAGGACTTCGGCGTCCACCTCCCCGAGGGGACCGTCCTGCCGGACTGACCAGTGCGTAGGCCCCACCCGCGTGCCGCGCGGGGGCGGCGGGGGTCAGGAGCCGCCGGGGCGCGTACGGGCCGGGCCCGCGCCCCCGCGTGGCGCATCTCACCCGGTCCCGTGCCTCACGCCCGCATTCCAAGCCGCGGCGCCGCCCCGACCGGCCGTTCCCACGGTTCACGGCCGGGGCGGCATGCCGATGGAAGACCCGGCGCGCCGCCGTACGCCCCCGGAGGGAGCAACCGGCGCGCGAACCGGGAGCACCGCTCGAAACGCGGTCGTAAGCTCGCTGACATGCAGGTCATCCAGTCCACGAAGCTCTCCGGCGTCTGTTACGAAATCCGCGGCCCCGTGCTCGAGGAAGCGATGCGGCTCGAAGCCGCGGGTCATCGCATCCTCAAGCTCAACACGGGCAACCCCGCGGCCTTCGGCTTCGAGTGCCCGCCGGAGATCCTCGAGGACATCCTGCGCAACCTCTCGGGCGCGCACGGCTACGGCGACGCGAAGGGTCTGCTGTCCGCGCGCCGCGCGGTGATGCAGCACTACCAGACCAAGGGGATCGACCTCGACGTCGAGGACGTCTACCTGGGCAACGGCGTCTCCGAGCTGATCCAGATGTCGATGCAGGCGCTGCTCGACGACGGCGACGAGGTGCTCGTACCCGCACCGGACTATCCGCTGTGGACGGCATCGGTCTCACTGGCCGGCGGCACGGCCGTGCACTACCGCTGCGACGAGCAGGCCGACTGGATGCCCGACCTCGCCGACATCGAGCGGAAGATCACGGACCGCACCAAGGCGCTCGTGATCATCAACCCGAACAACCCGACCGGCGCGGTCTACGACGACGAGATGCTGCGCGGGCTGACGGACATCGCCCGGCGCCACGACCTGGTCGTCTGCTCCGACGAGATCTACGACCGGATCCTGTACGACGGCGCCACGCACACCCCGACCGCCGCGATCGCCCCCGACCTGATGGTGCTCACCTTCAACGGGCTCTCCAAGAACTACCGGATCGCGGGATACCGCTCGGGCTGGATGGCGGTCTGCGGCCCCAAGGCGCACGCCTCCTCGTACATCGAGGGCCTGACCATCCTGGCCAACATGCGCCTGTGCGCCAACATGCCCGCGCAGCACGCGGTGGCCACCGCGCTCGGCGGACGGCAGTCGATCAACGAGCTGGTGCTGCCGGGCGGGCGGATCCTCGAGCAGCGGGACGTGGCGTACGACCTGCTGACGCAGATCCCCGGGGTGACCTGCGTGAAGCCGAAGGGCGCGCTGTACCTCTTCCCGAGGCTCGATCCCAAGGTCTTCAAGATCAAGGACGACCGGCAGATGGTCCTCGACCTGCTGCGCGCCGAGAAGATCATGGTGGTGCAGGGCACCGGCTTCAACTGGCCGGAACCCGACCACTTCCGGGTGGTCACGCTGCCGCCGGCCAAGGACCTGACCGACGCGGTGACGCGCATCGGGAACTTCCTCGACGGCTACAGCCAGCCGTGAGCGACGAACCTCGTCAAGATCCGACACAACTTTAGAATCAATCCAAGATAGGATGGCCTTACTGCATCATCAGGAGGCCATCCATGTACGAGCCGATCCGCACCAAGTCGGTACACACATCGGCCGACGACGCCGATTTCCCGCACCGCAGCCGCGAGGACGAGCTGGACATCCAGCTCGCCGGACATCTCGCGGCCCTGCTCGCCGTCACCGACGAGCTGGGGCTCGCCACCATGGGCGACCGCGTCGCCCAGCAGGTGGCCCGGCTCCGTGGTGCCCCGCCCGCCCGGCACGCCGGACGGAGTGAGGCGTCCCCGGCCGCTCTGCACCGCCGCGCCCACGCCCTCGCGGGCCGGGCGCTCGTGGTGGCGGCGTCCCGCGCCGACACCGCCGCGGCGATCCTCGCGGCCGAGGCCATGGACGCGCACACCGCGGCCCTGTCCGCACCCACCGCGCCGACCGTCCTGGTCGGCACCCCCTGACGGCCCCGGTCCACGGGTCGAGAAGACGCGTGGACCGGGTGCCACACCCCTCACGCGGACCGCACGCGGCACGGGCCACGGGCCGGCAGACGTGAAGGTCCTGTGTCCACGTTGTCGCCGGTGCATGGACGTTCCCCCGGTGACGGGGCGGCGCCCCCCTGGAGAAGGTCTCCTGTAAACAAGCGGCACCCGGAACCATGAGGGGGCTCCGGGTGCCGTGGCCGCGGCGGGCCGCCGACCCCACAGGTCAGGGCGGATGTCGTGGAGACCCGGCCGCGGGGTTCACGAGGGATCAGCCGAGGCGCCGGACCAGCGCGTGGTACTCGTCCCACAGCTCCTTCGGCGTGTGGTCGCCGAAGGTGTTGAGGTGCTCGGGGATCAGCGCGGCCTCCTCGCGCCAGACCTCCTTGTCGACGTCGAGCAGGAACTCGAGGTCGGACTCGGAGAGTCCCAGGCCCTCTGTGTCCAGGGACCCCTTGGCCGGCAGGATGCCGATCGGGGTCTCGACGCCCTCGGCCCTGCCCTCGAGCCGCTCGACGATCCACTTGAGGACACGGCTGTTCTCACCGAAGCCGGGCCACACGAACTTGCCCGCCTCGTTCTTGCGGAACCAGTTCACGTAGTAGATCTTCGGGAGCTTCGACTGGTCCGCCTTGTCGGCGCCGACCTTGACCCAGTGCTTCATGTAGTCGCCCATGTTGTAGCCGCAGAACGGCAGCATGGCGAACGGGTCGCGGCGCAGCTCGCCGACCTTGCCCTCGGCGGCGGCGGTCTTCTCGGAGGCGACGTTGGCACCGAGGAAGACACCGTGCTGCCAGGTGAACGACTCGGTGACCAGCGGGACCGCCGACGCGCGGCGCCCGCCGAAGAGGATCGCCGAGATCGGCACGCCCTTCGGGTCCTCCCACTCCGGCGCGATGATCGGGCACTGCCCGGCCGGGACGGTGAAGCGGGCGTTGGGGTGCGCGGCGGGCGTCCCGGACTCGGGGGTCCAGTCGTTGCCCTTCCAGTCCGTGAGGTGCGCGGGGGACTCCTCGGTCATCCCCTCCCACCACACGTCGCCGCCGTCCGTGAGCGCGACGTTGGTGAAGACGGAGTTGCCCCACATCGTCTTCATGGCGTTGGCGTTGGTGTGCTCACCGGTGCCGGGCGCGACGCCGAAGAAGCCGGCCTCGGGGTTGATCGCGTACAGCTGGCCGTCCTCGCCGAAACGCATCCAGGCGATGTCGTCGCCGATGGTCTCGACGGTCCAGCCGGGGATGGTGGGCTCCAGCATGGCCAGGTTGGTCTTGCCGCAGGCGCTCGGGAACGCGGCCGCGACGTACTTCGACTCCCCGCGCGGTGGCGTGAGCTTGAGGATCAGCATGTGCTCGGCGAGCCAGCCCTCGTCCCGGGCCATGACGGAGGCGATGCGCAGCGCGTAGCACTTCTTGCCGAGCAGGGCGTTGCCGCCGTAGCCCGAGCCGTAGGACCAGATCTCGCGGTCCTCGGGGAAGTGCGAGATGTACTTGGTGGAGTTGCAGGGCCACGGCACGTCGGCCTCGCCCTCGGCCAGGGGGGCGCCGAGGGTGTGGACGGCCTTGACGAAGAAGCCGTCGGTGCCGAGCTCGTCCAGGACCTCCTGGCCCATGCGCGTCATGGTGCGCATGGAGACGGCGACGTACGCGGAGTCGGTGATCTCGACACCGATCGCGGAGAGCGGCGAGCCGACGGGTCCCATGCAGAACGGGACGACGTACATCGTGCGGCCACGCATGGAGCCACGGAAGACGCCCTTCTCCCCCGCGAAGATCTCCCGCATCTCGGCGGGCGCCTTCCAGTGATTGGTCGGGCCCGCGTCCTGCTCCTTCTCGGAGCAGATGAAGGTGCGGTCCTCGACGCGCGCGACGTCGCTCGGGTCGGACGCGGCGTAGTACGAGTTCGGGCGCTTGACCGGGTCGAGCTTCGTGAAGGTGCCCTTGGCGACGAGCTCCCCGCACAGGCGCTCGTACTCGGCCTCGGATCCGTCGCACCAGACCACACGGTCCGGCTGGGTGAGGGCGGCGATCTCGTCCACCCAGGAGACGAGCTCCTGGTGCCGAGTGGGAACAGAGAAGGGAGCCGCGATGTCTCGCGCCACGATCGCTCCTTGTAGAGAGGGTTGTGTTGTCAGGCCCCGTGGGGGCTGCGACCCGGATGCTGACCCCTACGAATTCCCCTGGCGCTCATCCGGTGCCGACCGCACTCATTTGATCATCCGACCAACTCGCCCATATGTCCAGAGGGCCGCACACGTGAGCATCGCCACTCGGATCGGCTACCTACGGAAGCGTAGGTAGCATGCGGATATGACTTCTGCCGCCGCCGCGCCCGGCCCCGTCGAGCTCACCGATCCCGTCCCGGTCAAACCACGGATGCGCGGCTGGCTGCACGCGGGAATGTTCCCCGCGGTGGTCATCGCCGGAATCGCCCTGATCGCCCTGGCCGACAGCACGCGCGCGCGGGTCGCCTGCGCCGTCTACGTACTCAGCGCCTGCCTGCTGTTCGGTGTGAGCGGGGTCTACCACCGGGGAACCTGGGGCCCCCGCGGCGAGGCCGTGCTGCGCAGGCTCGACCACGCCAACATCTTCCTGATCATCGCGGGCACCTACACGCCGCTGACCCTCCTGCTGCTGCCGGAGTCCACCAGCCGCCCGCTCCTGTGGGCGATCTGGGGCGCTGCGGCGGCCGGCATCGCCTTCCGCGTGTTCTGGGTCGGCGCCCCGCGCTGGCTCTACACCCCGTGCTACATCGCCATGGGCTGGGTCGCGGTGTTCTTCCTGCCGGACTTCATGCGCACCGGGGGGACCGCGGTGCTCGTCCTCGTCGTCGTCGGAGGGCTGCTGTACAGCGCCGGGGGCGTCATCTACGGCCTCAAGCGCCCGAACCCGTCACCGCGCTGGTTCGGCTTCCACGAGGTGTTCCACTCGCTGACCCTGGCGGCGTTCATCGTGCACTACGTCGGCATCTCACTGGTCGCCTACCAGCAGTGACCCGCCTCCCTCACCTACGGCGAAGGCCCGGCCGCGGCGGCCGGGCCTTCGCCGTAGGTGCGTCAGCCGCCCAGCTTCTCCGCCAGCTCCCTCGCGTCCGTCGTCGGCGCGTCGCACACGAAGTGCTGGCACACGTACGCGGTCGGCTCGCCGCCCACCAGCGGCCGGTCCACCAGCAGCGGGAACTCGGTGCCCGCGTCCGGCCCCTCGCCCGCCGCGACGACCGCACCCGGCGCCCGTCCCAGCAGCGCGGTCCGGTGCAGCTCTCCGGCGACCGGACCGGCCACCGCGACCTCCCGCGGGCCGTCCAGCAGCGCTTCGGCGACGGCCAGCCCCCAGCCGATGAACCGGGGTGCCTTCGGGCCGAGCGCCCCGACGATCCCGAGGGCGCCCTCGGCCGCCGTGCGGTGCGCTTCGGAACCGGTGTGGGCCGCGTAGGAGAGCAGCGCACCGGCGGCGGCGGTCCAGCCGGCCGGGGTGGCGCTGTCGGTGGGGTCCTGGGGGCGCCTGATCAGCTGCTCCGCGTCGTCCGCGGTATCGAACATCTGCCCGTTCTCGCCGGTGAACCGCTCCAGCACGATGTCGAGCAGGAAGCCCGCGAATTCCAGCCAGGCGCCCTCGCCGGTGACGGACGCGAGCGCGAGGAACCCTTCGGCCACGTCGCCGTAGTCCTCCAGGACCCCTGAGTTGTCACCGGGGCGCCCGTCCTTCGACGTGCGGCAGAGCCGGGCGACGTCGCCCATGTGCACCCGCACCAGCAGGTCGGCGGCCTCGGTGGCCCGCTCGACCAGGTCCGGCCGGCCGAAGTACGCACCGGTCTCGGCGAGCGCGGCGATCGCCAGCCCGTTCCAGGCCGCGACGATCTTGTCGTCGCGCTCGGGGCGCACCCTCAGTTCCCGCGCCGCGAGCAGCCGGGCCCGTACACCGGCGACCCGCGCGTCGTCGGCGTACTCCGCGTCCCCGGCCCGCGCGAGCCGCAGGACGGAGGAGCCCTCCTCGAAGGTGCCCTCCTCGGTCACCCCGAAGTATTCGGCGGCGAAGGCGGCGTCCTCCTCGCCCAGCACCTCACGCAGCTGCGCGGGAGTCCAGACGTAGTACGCGCCCTCGACGTGGCGGCCCTGCGCGTCCTCGCTGTCGGCGTCCAGCGCGGAGGCGAACCCGCCCTCGGCCGTCCGCAGCTCGCGCACCATGAAGTCGGCGGTCTCCAGAGCGACCCGGCGGGCCAGGTCGGAGCCGGTGGCCCGCCACAGATGGGCGTAGACGCGGCACAGCAGCGCGTTGTCGTAGAGCATCTTCTCGAAGTGCGGGACGACCCACTCCCGGTCCACCGCGTAGCGGGCGAAGCCGCCGCCGAGCTGGTCGTAGATCCCACCGTGCGCCATGGCCGCGCAGCTGTCGGCGGCCATCTGCAGGGCACCCTCGGCGCCCGTGCGGGCGTGATGGCGCAGCAGGAACTCGATGACCATGGACGGCGGGAACTTGGGGGCGCCGCCGAAGCCGCCGTGCTTCTCGTCGTAGTCGCGGGTGAGCCTCAGCAGGGCCTGCGCCAGCTCGGGTTCGCCCGGCAGGCCCTCCTCGCCGGCGGTCAGGGAGCGGCCCGCGAGGTCGCGGACGATACGCCCGGCGACCTCCGCGACCTCCTCGCGCCGATCGGTCCAGGCGGCCACGACCCCTTCGAGCACCTGGTGGAAGGAGGGCATGCCGTGCCGGGCCTCGGGCGGGAAGTACGTACCGAAGTAGAAGGGCTCGGCGTCGGCGGTCAGGAAGACGGTCATCGGCCAGCCGCCCTGGCCGGTGGCGGCCTGCACGGCCTCCATGTACACGGCGTCGACGTCGGGCCGTTCCTCGCGGTCCACCTTCACGGGCACGAAGTGCGTGTTGAGGTAGTCGGCGACGGACGCGTCCTCGAAGGACTCGTGGGCCATCACGTGGCACCAGTGGCAGCTGGCGTACCCGACGCTGAGCAGCACCGGGACCCCGCGCCGGCGGGCCTCCTCGAACGCCTCCGGCGACCACGGCCACCAGTCGACCGGGTTGTCGGCGTGCTGGAGGAGGTAGGGGGAGGTGGTCTGTGCGAGTCGGTTGGCCATGCCCCAATCCTTGCGCACCGGGCGTGGCGGCGGGGGGACGGGCTCACCGGGGAGGGGTGGAGGTTCGCCGCACTCTCACACGAAAGTGGCCTCGTCGTCCTGGGCGTCGCAGAGGTCGGTCCGCCTGTGCCGTGAGCACACCGTGATCGGGGCGAAGCGCCCGTACGACGACGACAAGGACCGCTGCCGGGACGGACGTTCCCGCGACCGGGCCGGTAGCGGTGAAAGGGCCGCCGGACCCGGCCACCCCCACTGCGAGGCCGTTCTCCTGAAGAGCCGCAGCACGTGCGACGTCCTTGGGCGGAACGCTCTGCGCTCCCGGGGGTTCATGTCCGCCGGGCCTCGAGCACGCTCACGTAGTTCGCCACGGCGAGCCCGCCCATGTTGTGGACGGCCGCCCGGTCGGCTCGCGGCAGCTGCAACTCACCTGCGGTGCCGGTGAGTTGCATGCAGGCAAGGACGTGCTGGGACACGCCGGTCGCACCGACCGGGTGTCCCTTGCTCTTCAGCCCGCCCGAGACGTTCACCGGCGTGTTGCCGCTCGGCATGACCAGGCCGCTCTCGATCGCCGACGCGCCCCTGCCCTCAGGGGCGATGCCGAGGACTTCATAGAGGTTGAGCTCGGCGATGGTGAAGCAGTCGTGCAGCTCGACGAACGACAGGTCACCGAGGCCGACGTCGGCTGCGTCCATAGCGGCTCGCCAGGCTGCCGCGGTGCCGTGGAACTCCAGCGGGTCGCGACGGCGACCTGGCAGGTAGTCGTTGGCGTGGGCGATCGCAGCGACGGCGACGCCGCGGGTGGCGGCTGCGGAAGACATGCGCCCGGCACGGGTGAGGACGAGCGCGGCCGCGCCGTCCGAGACCGGGGAACAATCGGTGCGTCGCAGCCGGCCCGCCACCAGCGGGTTCTTCTCGGAGACGGTATGGCAGAACTCGAAGTCCAGTGGCTTGCGCAGGTGGGCGAGGGGGTTCTTGACGGCTTGGGCGTGGCTCTTGGCCGCGATCCGGGCCATCGCCTCCGACGGGTCGCCGTGCCGCTCGGCATAGGCGTCGGCCACCTTGGCGAAGAGCCCGGCGAAGCCGCTGGTGCTGACCTGTCCCGCCGCCTCGTAGTCGGCTCCGAGCAATGCCTGCCCGACGGTGGCGCTGTCGCGCTCGGTCATCTTCTCCGCGCCGACGACCAGCACCGTGTCGGCGGTGCCGGCGAGGATCGACCGGATCCCGGTGTGCACCGCCGCCGAGCCGGAGGCGCAGGCGTTCTCGACCCTGGTGACCGGAAGCCCGCGCAGTGCGTCGTCGGCCTGCAGGACGAGCGAGGACGGGAACGCCAGGGCGTTCATCCCGGCGTTGAAGTTGCCGAGCACGATCTCGTCGACGTCGGAGGCCTCGATGCCGGCGTGCGCCAGTGCGTCGCGGACAGCGGTCACGAGCAGGGTCTCGAGCGTGCCCTCGTGCTTGCCGAACGGAGGATGGCCCCACCCTGCGATGACGACGTCGGGAGTGGAGTGGCCGCGGGTCACGCCGTCACCTCCCCCACCGGATCCGTGTGGGGCGCCGCGTCGGTGCGGGGTGCCGGCAGGGTCGCGCCGTGCCGGTCCGCCCGGTCGAAGTCGGACTGCTTGAGCACGACCAGCGCGACCAGCGAGAGGACACTGGTGGCGACGTAGAAGTACCACGGCGACGCGATGTCCCCGGTCCGCCCGATGAGCCAGGCCGAGATCAGCGGCGCACTGCCTCCGAACAGGGCCACCGGCACGTTGTAGGCCAGCGAGATGCCGGTCGATCGCACCCGGGTCGGGAACAGGTCGCACATGGTGCCGTACGTCGAGGAGGCGTACAGCCCCAGGCAGATCGACACCGTCAGCAACGGTGCGGCGAAGCTCGCCGGGGTCGCGCCCGGCGCGGACTCGAACAGCCAGATCACCGCGCCGGTGCCGGCCAGGCCGACCACGAGCAGGAAGTACTTCCGACCGAACCGGTCGGTGAACATGCCGCCGAACGGCATCACCGCAGCGGTCACGGCCATGGCGATCACGACCAACAGGAACTTGGCGTTGTTGCTGAAGCCCAGTGCGGTCGACATGTAGGTGGAGGCGTAAGTGACGACCAGGTAGAAGAGCGAGGCGTGCAGGGTGATGATGCAGAAGATCAACGCGATCGCCCGCTTCCATGCCCAGGCCTCCCGTGTCGGTGCCTCGGACTTCTCGCCGCGCTCGGCCAGTGCCTGGAACTCAGGGCTGTCCTCGAGCTTCAGCCGGATGTAGAGCGCGACCAGACCGAGCGGCCCGGCGACCAGGAACGGGATTCGCCAGCCCCACGCCAGCATCGCCTCGTCTCCCAGCAGCACGATCAGGCCGTTGGCCACGACGCCGCCGAGGAGCAGACCGAGCACGGCGGTGACCATCAGCCAACTCGTCGAGTAGCCGCGACGTCCCGGGCCCGCGTACTCGGCGATGAACGCGGTGGTCGTACCGATCTCACCGCCGGCGGAGAAGCCCTGCAGGCACCGGGTGAGCACCAGCAGCAACGGTGCGGTGATGCCGATCGCCGCGTGCGTCGGCAGCAGGCCGATGGCGAACGTCGAGGTGAACATCAGCAGCATGACGACGAGCAGTGTCTGTTTGCGGCCGACGCGATCAGCCATCGGGCCGAAGAAGAGCCCACCGAGTGGCCGGATGAAGAAGCTCAGCGCGAAGACGGCGAAGCTGCTCATCAGCTGGCTCGCCTCGTTGTCGGCCGGGAAGAACAGCTGTCCGATGTAGATGGCGACGAAGCCGTAGACGCCGTAGTCGTACCACTCGATGAGGTGGCCGGTGACGGCTCCGAGGAAGGCCCGGCGGCGCCGACGCGGCTCGACGGTGATGTGGGTGGCGGACATGGTGGTCCTCGCTGGTCGGACGGTGAGGGTCGGTCGGGCTTCAGTGCTGGGACGTGGCCTGGTCGGTGACGGCGAAGCGCCGCACCTTGCCGACGCTGGTGCGTGGGAGTTCGTCGATCAGGTGCCACTCCCGCGGCCGCGCCGCGGGTGCGAGCTCGCGCTCGGCCCAGGCATTGAGGTCGTCGGTGCTCGGCGGCTCGGCCGCGTCCCGCGGCACCAGGTAGGCGATGGGGACGACGTCGCGGACCGGGTCCGGCTTGGCCACGACGGCGGCTTCGAGCACGCCCGGCGCCTGGGCGAGGACGGCCTCGACCTCGGTGAGGCTGACGTTCTCGCCGGACACCTTGATCACGTCATCTGCGCGACCGACGAAGCGGAGCGTGCCGGTCTCGTCGCGAGTGGCGAGATCACCGGTGGCGAACCAGACCGTGCCGTCGGCGTCGATCGGTTCGCTGAAAGAGCGTCCGGTGGTCTCCGGGGCGTCGAGGTACTCGCGGAACAGGTCGATGCCGCGGCGGCCGGCGACATGGATCATGCCGGGCTTCCCGGTCCCCGCCTCGTCCCCGGTGCTCAAGTCGACCAACCGTACGCGTCGGTCCTGTACCGGCCGACCGATGACGTCGTGCGCCGGCGGCTCGGAGACGTCTGCGGTCACGATGGCGACCGTCTCCGTCATGCCGTACAGCTGACGTGGCGTGACACCGGTGATCTCGGCGAACCGGCGGTGGTGTTCCTGGCCCAGGCTCTGCGCGAACCACACGTGCTCGAGAGCGAGTCGGGGAGCGTCCTCGGGGGTGCGGGCGAGGATCATCCGGATCGGGGCGGCGAAGAGGCTGGCATGTGTGGCCCGCAAGTCGTGGGCGCTGCCCACCCATCCACCGGCGCTGAAGGACGCGGTCAGAGCCACGCTCGCACCGACGGCGATCGCCGGGGTGAAGCAGTAGTACTGGGCGTTGCCGTGGAAGAGCGGCAACGTCACGAACCACCGGTGCCGGGCCTCCAGGTTCGCCACTGCCGACATGACCCGGGCAAGCGTCGCGTAGTTGGCCTGGGTGAGCACGACGCCCTTCGGCCGGGACGTGGTACCGGAGGTGAACATCGTCGCGATCCGGTCCTTTGGCCCCGGGCGTTCCAGCGGCGGGAGCGCCGGCAGAGCGGCGGCTTCCGCGGCGAGCAGGTCGACGTCCACCGCGGTCTCGTCGAGTTCGAGCACCTGGTCGAGTCCGGCCCTCTCGGCTGCTGCGGCGTAGGCCTTTCGCCGCGCCTTCGCGCACACCCCGAGGCGTGGACCGACCCGCTCGAGCTGGAGGTGCAGGTCACGCTCGCCGGAGGCCGGGTCGACCGGCACCATCCAGGCGCCCAGCCGGGTGCAGGCCAGCCAGAAGGCCAGAAAGGCCGGGCTGTTGCGCAGCACGAGGTGGACCGATGAGCCCGGTGTGACGCCTCGGGCGAGCATGACCTGCATCGCGTGCCCGACCGTGGCGTCGAACTGCTCGTAGGTCCAGGAGCGGACGTTGCCCGCGTCGTCCCGGAAGACCAGGAAAGTGGCGCCCGGGGTGGCCTCCACCCGGTCGCACCAGATGTCGGCGAAGGCGCGGCCCTCCCCCAGGTCGATGTCCTGGGCGCCGTCGGTGTTACTTGTCACGGGAGATCTCCAGCACGGGTCGTGGGCACCGGAGGACCGAACCTCCAGATGTGTCCCCGGTCACGCGAACGACCCGTAGCGTGGCAGTCACCACGTCATGATTCCTACGGATCGACAGCTAACCTTGCGTCCCGCTCGTTGGAGAATTCTCCAACGGGATCAGCCGGTGCAGCCGAGGGGATCCAGGACCCAGGCGAGCTCGACGATCGTGTTCGTGGCGGTGAGCCGCACGCCGACGAGCTCCTCGTAGCGCGCCAGCCGGTAGCGCGTGGTGTTCGGGTGCACCGCCAGTGCCTCGGACGCCCGCACGATGTTGAGATCAGCTGCGAGGAAAGCCCGGACGGTGGAGAGCAGCAGCTCACCGAACTCGCCCAGTTCCCTCGCCGGCGCGACGTACCGGGACTCCAGAAGGGCCGTGACCGCGGGCTCACCGACCGTGGCCAGCCGCCAGGTCACGTCCTCCAGCGCGTACGCGCGGGGCGCCTCGTCGGCGACCAGGTCGAGGATCCGGGTGGCGATCCGCTCCGACGACGCCAGCTCGTCCAGCGGGACGGCGGGGCCGACGGCCACCGGGTGCGGCAGCTCGGCCAGGGTGTCCGGCGCCGACGTGAGGCCGATCCAGCCGCTGCGCCCGGACACGGTCACGAGCTCCGGCCGCGGCGTCAGCGCATCCATCCGGGCCCGAACGGCGTCGACGGTCGTTGCTTGGCCGTGCATCCGGAACACGGCGTAGCGCGCCGAAGGATCGAGCGCCAGCGAGGCCGCCGCCGCCCGGATCTGCGACTCGCTCAGCCCGCCGGCGAGCAGTTCGCGGAACAGCTCGACCTGCCGCATCGAATCCCGGACCGCCGAGCGGACCTCGTGGTCGCGGTATTCGGCAGCGGCGCCGGCGATGAACCAGTCGCCGACCTCCCACAGCAGGTTCGAGTACTCCAGGATCCGGTCTGCCGGCATTGCCTTCGCGCCGGCGAGCTCGATGAACCGATGGTGGATCACCCGAAGGGAGATCCGGTACCCGCGGATGATGTCCTCGATCGGGACTCCCTGCCGCAGCCGCTCACTGGTCGTCATCGCCGCCTCGGCGCTGGTTCCCGGTTCGGGGGCGCTGCGCGAGACCAGGGTGGCGATGGCGCGGGCGGTGTTCCTCCCGACCGAGGCGTGCACCGACGTCTCGTCGACGCCCGTGTAGCTCGGCAACGTCGAGAAGATCGCCGCGGCGGCCTGCCGGCCGAGCTCAGCGTGTTCGGCCTTGAGCTGCTCGGTGACCTCGACGATCAGATCGGGGGTTTCGTCGCTCGGCACCACATCACTCTAGCCAGGCAGCCCGGGACATCGGCGTTGTGAGGAAGTCCAATCTCGACGGACGCAGGTCGGGTGCTCGTCTCCGCTGTTCGCCGCCTTGGTCACCCGGATGACGCCGAGCGCCGAGGGCGACAAGCGGCACATGGAGAGGATCAGGCGATGACCGGACCACTCGAGGGCCGGACAGCGATCGTGACGGGTGCCGACGCCGCCGGAAGGAGGACCTCGGTGGCGCACTCGAAACAGCCGGGCGGGCAAGGGCTCTTTGCTGTGCCGTGTCCGGCACGGTCTCGCGCCGAAGCCCCGTACGCAGGACACTGGATGCTTGTGGCAGCCGGAGGATTCGAAGTCGCTGGAACCTAGGGGGACGCATGCGGGACAGCCATCGGGCTGAAGCCGAAGGGCTGTTGGTACGCGCCGTGGAGGAAGAGGCGCGGCGGACGGGAGGCCGGACCGACTCCGGCGCGCTGCTTGCGCGTGCGCGGGGCTCGTTCGACACCATGGCGGCGGGCGCGGCCGACGAGTACGCCGCCTACACGCAGGCGCTGGACGCCGCGGGGGCCGGCCAGCAGCCGCTGTCCGCGCGATTCAGCAGAACAACACTGGGAACACCACTGCTGGTGACGGGAGTTGCCGCCGCTGCGGCCTTCGGCGCGGATCTGGCGCTGGGCACCGCGACCGGTCTCGCCCTGGGGGCGGGCGCGGTCGTCGCCGTCGCGGGGACGACCGCGACGGTGGCTCGGGTCACCGCCTCGCACTGGCCGGCGGCGCATCGCAGGGCGGGTGAACGGAACCAGCCGGGCGGCCCCGAACAGCTGCGCCTGGAGTGGCTGACGGCTCTGGAGGTACGGGGCATCCGCCCGTTCCTCGACCAGCAGCGGATGCTGACCGCCTCGGCCCGCCCTCCGAAGAAGAAGGCCGGGGCGTCCGTGGTGGCGCAACTGCGCGGGGGTGACCGCAGCGCGGCCGCACGCACGCGCTCACTCCTCGAACAGTCCTTCGGTCATCTGCCCGCCGTGGACGGGCCGTTCGCGGGCCGTCGCGCTGAGATGGCGCAGATCGCCCAGTGGGTGCACGCCGCCCGCGCCGCGACCGAGACCAGGCCGACCGTCGTCGTCCTGCACGGCACTCCCGGCTCCGGGCGCACCGCACTCGCCGTACGGGCCGCGCACGCGCTCAAGGACCAGTTCCGCGGGGCGTGCGTGGTCGATCTGCGCGGCGATGTGACCGGCGAGGCGCCCCTGCCGACGCGGGACGCCCTGCTGCACCTGCTGAACCGCCTGGGGGCTCCCCGCGAACAGCTGCTCTTCCGGGAGAGGTCCTCCGCCGAACAGCAGGTACGGCGCCTGAGCGAGCTCTACCACCAGCACCTGACGGGAACGCCCGTCACGATCATCCTGGACGACGCCACCGACGCCGCCCAGATCCGCACCCTCCTGCCCGAGCGCTCCGACAGCCTGGTCCTCGTCACCGCCCGCGAGCCCCTCGAACTGCCCGCCGGCATCCCGGCGCGGGTGCACCATCTGCCGGTGGGCGGCCTGGACGCGGCGGGCGCCGAGGAACTGCTGCGCGAGTCCGCCCAGGACGAGGAGGGCGGCCCGTACGACTACCCCTCGACGGACGCCGTCGTCGAGCTGTGCGGCGGGCTGCCGCTCGCCCTGCGCGTCGTGGGCTCCGCCCTCGGGGCACGTACCCGGTCCGAGCTCGCCGAGGCCCTCGGGGCGTACGGCCCGGTCGCGCCCGTCGAGCGGGCCCTGTGGCTGCGCTACACCGATCAGCCCGAACCGGCCCGCCGGCTGCTGCGCCGCCTCGCCCTCGCCGGACGCGCCAGCCTGGGTGCCGCGGCGGCGGCGTCGCTGCTCTCCTCCGACGAGCAGGAGGCGGGCCGCCTGCTGGAGTCCCTGGCCCGGGCCGGGCTCCTGGTCCATGTGCGGGGCGCGCGCTACCGACTGCACGACCTCGTACGGGACTTCGCCCTGGCCCGGCTGCTCGACGAGGAGCCGGCCGCCGACCGTACGGCCGCGCAGGAACGCCTGATCCAGAACTACGCGGAGCTCGCCGACGCCGTGATCCGCATGGTGGACGGCAAGATGTCCACCCGCGCGGGACAGTTCGGCTCGCACGGCTTCAGCTCGCTGGACGCCGCCCTGCGCTGGCTGGACGACGAGTCGAGCTTCATCACCTCGGCGCTGCGGCACACCGAGGGCGTGGACCAGCGGGCCGTGCTCCATCTGCTGGGCGCCCTGTGCGACTACTGCCTGCTGCGCGGCGACCTCTACCGGCTGGGAGAGATCAGCGAGCTGACACAGGCCTTCGACCAGGGGCTCCTGGAGCGGTCGGTCCAGTGGCGTACGGGCATCGCGGCCCGGCAGCTCGGCGAGCTCGACAAGGCCCGCACCACCCTGTCCTCCGTCGTCGGCCTCTACCGCGAGGCGCACAACGACGCGGGCGCGGCCCTCGCGCTCTGCTCGCTCGGCATCACCCTGCACCACCAGGGCAATCTGACGGAGGCGTCGGCACGGCTGCGGGAGGCGCTCGCCCTGCAGGCCTCGCCGGAGCAGGCCGAGGACCGTGCCTGGTCCCTGCACGCCCTGGCCGCCGTCGAACGCGACCGGGCCAATCTGGCCGAGGCACTGACCCTGCTGGACACGGCGCTGGCCCTGCACCGCGAGGGCGAGTCACTGCACGGCGAGGCCTGGTCGCACTTCCAGCTCGGCCAGGTCTGCCTGCGGATGGGCGAGGTCGCCCGGGCCGAGGAGGAACTGTCCACCGCGCTGGACCTGTACGGCCGCACCCGCGACGAGCGCGGGGAGGCCTGGGCCCTGACCCAGCTGGCCCGTGCCCGGCTGCTGGAGGGCGACCCCGCCCCCGCGGTGGAGCAGCTGCGCGGGGCCCTCGCCCGGCACCGGGGCAACGAGGACGCCCGGGGCGAGGCATGGACGCGCTACTACCTGGGGCAGGCGCTGGAGGAGGACGGCGACACCGACCAGGCGGTGCGGGAGCTGGAACGGGCCCGCACGATGTTCTCCCGGATGCGGGACGTCTACGGCCTGGCCTGCGCCCGGCACCACTCGGGGCGCGTCACCCGCGACCAGCGGGCGGCGCAGACGGGCAACCTGCGCAACTCCGGTTTCGCCCGGCAGCTCCTGGTGGACGCCCGCGCCGACTTCAGGCGCATCGGAGTGGCCCACGGCGAGGCATGGACCTGCCTGGAGCTGGCGCTGGTCGACGGCGGGAACAACCGCGCGGCGCAGGCGCTGGAGCTCTGCGGCGAGGCGATCACCCTGTTCGCCTCGTACGGCGACGTCCGGGGCGGCGACTGGGCGGCGTTCCTGCGGTGCACGCTGCTGCCGTACGCCTCGCCGGGCGGCAGCGAGGTGGGTACGGCGGTGGCCCAGCAGGAGCTCGCGGACCTGCTGGCGGCCGCGCACCCGCTGCGGGACGCGAAGCTGGAGGACTGCGCGGAGGCGTTCCGGGTGGTCCTGAACCGCGGGGTGGACCTGGACGACGGCTGGCAGGCCTGGCGCCTCGGTCTGACGCCGTCCCGGCACGCCCGCGAGGTGATGGGGGTGCCGGTGGGTGTACGGCCCTGAGGGATGCCTCGAGGGCACCGTCGCTGCGGGCCGGGCGGCCGTTCGGGCCGCCCGGCCCCGCCGCGTCAGCCCTTGTCCGGGCCCGTGGTCCCCGTCGGCGTGCCGGTGGCGGAGACGGCAGCCGCCTCCGGCTTCCCTGCGGAGGCCGCGGGCTGTGCCGCCGGGTCCGGAGCCTCCTCGAAGTCGACCCTGCCCATGTGGCGGTTCATCGACTTCATCAGGAACCACACCCCCACGGCGAGCGCCGCGAAGACGAGGAAGCCGAGGACGCCGGGAGTCACCTTGTTCTTGTCGAGCTCATCGGCGGCGAACGGGACGAGCTGCGTCAGTGCCTGGGTCGCGTACATATCAGGCATTGTCGCGGATGCCCGCGAAGAGGTCGCTCTCGGGGAGGGATGTGGCGACCAGCGACTTGGCCAGCTCGTACTCCTCGGTCGGCCAGACCTCGCGCTGGACGTCCATCGGCACGCGGAACCAGCCGCCGTCCGGATCGATCTGCGTGGCGTGCGCGATGAGCGCCTTGTCACGGATCTCGAAGAAGTCGTCGCACGGGATGTGCGTGGTCAGCGTGCGTTCGGCGCGCTCGAACTCCTTCCAGCGCTCCAGCCAGTCGCCGTACGGGGACTCCAGTCCGCGGGCGAGGAGGGCCTCGTGCAGGGCGACCGTGCGCGGCTTGTTGAAGCCCTGGTTGTAGTAGAGCTTCTGCGGCTGCCAGGCCGGTCCGAACTCCCCCTCGGGGAACCTCTCGGTGTCCGCGGCGCCCTCGAACGCGATCATCGAGATCGTGTGGGTCTTGATGTGGTCGGGGTGCGGATAGCCGCCGTTCTCGTCGTAGGTGGTGATCACCTGCGGCCGGAACGCGCGGATCTTGGCGACGAGACGCCCCGCCGCCGTCTCGTCGTCCTCCAGTGCGAAGCAGCCGTCGGGCAGCGGAGGCAGCGGGTCACCCTCGGGCAGACCCGAGTCGACGAAGCCGAGCCACGCCTGCTCGACGCCCAGGATCTCCCGGGCCTCGTCCATCTCCTTCTTGCGCACCTCGTGGATGTTGGCCTCGATGTACGCGTCCCCCTGGAGCTTCGGGTTGAGGATGGACCCCCGCTCACCCCCTGTGCAGGTGACGACCAGGACGTCCACCCCCTCGGACACGTACTTGGCCATGGTGGCCGCGCCCTTGCTCGACTCGTCGTCGGGGTGGGCGTGGACGGCCATCAGTCTCAGCTGCTCGGTCAAGACTCGGTCCTCAGTGATTGGTCGTGGTGGTCGGCTTCTATAGTGACTGAACCGGGGGGTGGAAAATTCCTCGGTCCCCGGCACGGGAGGAACGATCATGGCAGCGGTGCGCGAGGCCTTGCCCGAGGGGCGCTACGGCCGGTCGCAGGATCAACGCGCGGACCGCAAGCTGAAGATCATCGGCTCGGTGCTGGGTGTGGCCTTCCTCGCCATGATCGGCTGGTTCGGTTACGACTACGTGGCGGGCCAGGACGTCAGCGCCGAGCTCATCAAGTCCAGGATCGTCTCGGACAGCCGCGCGGAGGCCCACCTCGAGGTCCGTAAGGACCTGGACGCCGACGGGCACTGCACGCTCCGCGCCCTGAGCGAGGACGGCGGGGAGGTCGGGCGGGCGGACTTCCGGTTCGACGGGCGCACCGAGCGGATCGACGAGGTCGTCTCCCTGCGCACCACCTCCAGAGCGACGGCCGTGGAGCTGACGGCGTGCACGTCCGCCGGCTGACGGCACCGAGGGGCGCGCGCCGCCGCTGATGCCCGCGATCCCGGGCCGACCTGCGCCGATGCGCCTGTGACGTTTTACCTTCTCCCCCTTTTCGCGCGGAATTGTTAGGCTCGTGGTTTCGCCCACCCGTGGCAGCGCATGCTTGGGGTAGGGCGTTGCTTTGTATTCCCAGCACCGACGAGGAGCACCCTGTGACCCAGACCAGCGATAACGTCACCTGGCTCACGCCGGAGGCGTACAACCAGCTCAAGGCCGAGCTGGAGTACCTGTCTGGTCCCGCGCGCACGGAGATCTCCGTCAAGATCGCGGCGGCCCGCGAGGAGGGTGACCTCCGCGAGAACGGCGGCTATCACGCGGCCAAGGAGGAGCAGGGCAAGATGGAGCTCCGGGTCCGTCAGCTGACCCAGCTCCTGGAGCACGCGAAGGTCGGCGAGGCACCGGCCGACGACGGCGTGGTCGAGCCCGGCATGGTCGTGACCATCGCCTTCGACGGCGACCCGGACGACACGGTCACCTTCCTGCTCGCCTCCCGTGAGTACGCGAGCACCGACATCGAGACCTACTCCCCCCAGTCCCCGCTCGGCACGGGCGTGAACGGCAAGCGGATGGGCGAGAACGCGGAGTACGAGCTGCCGAACGGCAAGAAGGCCACGGTGAAGATCGTTTCGGCGAAGCCGTATCAGGGCTGACCCCCACAGCACGTGAGGAGCCCCGGCCGCTGGTGCGGCCGGGGTTCCTCCGTATGCGTGGGGGTCAGGCGGTGGCCGAGCGGTATCTGCGGACCGCGAGCGTGCGGAAGACCACGATGATCACGACCGACCAGATCACCGAGGCGAGGATCGGATGCTGCATCGGCCAGGCGTCCGAGGTGACGAAGCCCGGCGGGACATTGCCGAACAGCTCGCGGCAGGCCGCCACGGTGGCACTGAAGGGGTTCCACTCCGCGATGTGACGCAGGACGGTCGGCATCTGGTTGGCGTCCACGAAGGCGTTCGAGATGAACGTCAGCGGGAAGAGCCAGATCAGCCCGCCGGAGGTGGCCGCCTCGGGGGTGCGCACGACGAGGCCGATCAGCGCCCCGATCCAGGAGAACGCGTAGCCGAGCAGGAGCAGCAGCAGGAAGCCGAGCAGCACCTTGCCCATGTTCTCGTGGGTCCGCCATCCGATGATGAGGGCGACACCGGCGAGCACGACGAGGGTCAGCGCGGTCTGCACGAGGTCGGCGAGGGTACGTCCCGTGAGGACGGCGCCCCGGGCCATCGGCAGTGATCTGAAGCGGTCGATCAGCCCCTTGTGCATGTCGTCCGCGATACCCGCTCCCGCACCCGCGGTGGCGAAGGTGACGGTCTGGGCGAAGATCCCGGCCATCAGGAATTCCTTGTAGGCCGTGGACGAGAGGGAGCTGCCCACCTTGATGGAGCCGCCGAACACATAGGTGAACAGCACGACGAACATGATGGGCTGGACGAGGCCGAAGATCACCATCTCGGGAATCCTGGCCATGCGGATGAGGTTGCGCCTGGCGACGACCAGGGAGTCGGCCACCGACCGTCCGATCGCCCCCCGGGACTTGAGGGCTACGGGTTTCGGTGTGTCCGTGACGGCGCTCACTGCACGCCCTCCTTCCGGCCCTGTGCGGCCTCGGTCGATGCGTTCCCGCCGTTCTTCTCCAGCTCGGCGGCGTGGCCGGTGAGCGAGATGAAGACGTCGTCGAGGGTGGGGCGGCGCAGGCCGATGTCGTCGATCTCCACGCCCCGGGTGTCGAGGTCCCGGATGACCTCGGCGAGCAGCTTGGCCCCGCCGGTGACCGGGACGGTCAGCTTGCGGGTGTGCTGGGCGACGGAGATCTCGCCCTTGCCGTACGTGGCGAGCACCGAGCGGGCCGGCTCGATCTGGTCGGGCTGGTGGACGACGACCTCGACGCGCTCCCCGCCCGTGCGGGCCTTGAGCGCGTCTGACGTGCCGCGGGCGATGACCTTGCCGTGGTCGATGACGCAGATGTCGTGGGCGAGGTGGTCGGCCTCCTCCAGGTACTGCGTGGTCAGCAGCAGCGTCGTACCGCCCGCGACGAGCTCCTCGATGACCTCCCACAGCTGCTGCCGGTTGCGCGGGTCGAGCCCGGTGGTGGGCTCGTCCATGAACATCACCGGCGGGGAGACGACGAGCGCCGCCGCCAGGTCGAGGCGGCGGCGCATGCCTCCGGAGTACGTCTTGGCGGTGCGGTCCGCCGCGTCGGCGAGGTTGAACTTCTCCAGGAGCTCCCCGGCCCGCTTCTTCGCGTCGCGCGAGCTCATCTGGTAGAGCTGCCCGACCATCTGCAGGTTCTCGCGGCCCGTGAGGTATTCGTCCACGGCCGCGAACTGGCCGGAGAGGCCGATCGAGCGGCGCACCTCGTCGGGGTTCTTCAGGACGTCGATGCCCGCCACGACGGCCCGCCCGCTGTCCGGCCGGAGCAGGGTGGTCAGGACGCGTACGGCTGTCGTCTTGCCGGCGCCGTTGGGCCCCAGCAGGCCGAGGACGGTGCCTTCGGGCACGTCGAGATCGACGCCGCCCAGTGCTCGTACATCGCCGAAGGTCTTCACCAGGCCTTCGGCGTAGATGGCGCCTGGCATACGGGATTCCCCCTGTGGTCTTCGCGTGCGTTCCTGAGCGGATCGTAGGGTTCCCGGGCCTTCGCGGGCGGGAACACCGGAGTGTTCGGCGATGCACGGTAACGCGATACATCGCGACCCACAACGGGTTTTCGGGGGAGGACGCGGGCGCTCAGGCCCTCACCAGGTAACCCGCCGCACGCAGTGCGGCGGCGACCTCCTCGCAGTGCGCGGGCCCCTTGGTCTCGAGCTGGAGTTCCACCTCCGCCTCGGTGAGACCGAGGCGCGGGTCGGTCCGGACGTGGCTGATGTCGAGCACGTTGGCGTCGGCGACGGACAGGGTGGCGAGCATCGCCGCCAGCGCCCCCGGCCGGTCGCTGAGCCGCAGCCGCAGACTCAGGTAGCGGCCCGCCGCGACCATGCCGTGCGTCAGGACGCGCTGCATCAGCAGGGGGTCCACGTTGCCGCCCGACAGCACGGCGACGACGGGCCCGCGGAACGCCCCCGGATCGCTCAGAAGTGCCGCGACCGGGCTCGCCCCGGCCGGCTCGACGACCATCTTCGCCCGCTCCAGGCACAGCAGCAGCGCGCTGGCGAGCTCGTCCTCGGAGACCGTGCGGACCTCGTCCACCAGCTCCTGGATCAGCGGAAAGGTGAGGTCGCCGGGCCGGCCCACCTTGATCCCGTCGGCCATGGTCTGCACCGAGTCGAGCGCCACCGGGTACCCGGCGGACAGCGAGGGCGGGTAGGCGGCCGCGCCCGCCGCCTGGACGCCGACGATCCTCACGTCGGGCCGCAGTGCCTTCACCGCGACAGCGATCCCCGCGGCGAGACCGCCCCCGCCGACGCCGACGACGATCGTGCGGACCTCGGGGCACTGTTCGAGGATCTCCAGGCCCACGGTGCCCTGCCCCGCGATGATGTCCGGGTGGTCGAAGGGGTGGATGAAGACGGCGCCGGTCCCCTCGGCGTACTCCTGGGCGGCGGCGAGCGTCTCGTCGACGACCTGTCCCTGCAGTCTGACCTCCGCCCCGTACTCCCGGGTCGCCGCGACCTTCGGCAGGGGTGCGCCGACGGGCATGAAGACCGTGGAGCGTACGCCGAGCAGCGAAGACGCGAGTGCGACACCCTGCGCATGGTTTCCGGCACTCGCGGCCACCACCCCGGCCGCCCGTTCGACGGGGCTGAGTCCGGCGATCCGTACGTACGCGCCGCGCAGTTTGAACGAACCGGTGCGCTGGAGGTTCTCGCACTTGAAGTGGACCGGCGCTCCGACGAGGGAGCTGAGGTGGCGGCTGCCCTCCATGCCGGTCGTTCTGGCCACCCCGGACAGCATCTTCTGCGCCCCTCGGACGTCGTCGAGGATCAGCGGAGGGAAGGGGCCTGACGTACGGAAGGTCATGTCAGCAAGTCTTGCAGCTCAAGGCGGTCGGGGCCCTCGCATCTCATGGCGGCCTGCGGTGGTGTCCACAGGTTTGTGCAGCGCTGGTACACGTTGCCCCGTGGCCGCGTACTCTGTCCCCCACTATCCGACACCGCACGAAGAGAGCCCCCGGCCATGCCCCCTCAGGACATGACGACTGCTGCGTCTCCTTCCGGGGGCGCGGCCCCCGGACATCCGGGAACGGACCACCTGCTCGACGCACTCCAGCACCAGGTGGCCGTCTTCGCCCGCCGTGCCGAGCAGACCCGCCTCGGTGGTGTCGGCCAGGTCCGCAACTCGATGGACCGGGCGGCCTACCTGCTGCTCAACCGGCTCGACGTGGAAGGCCCCATGGGCGTCAAGGCCCTGGCCGCGGGGATGGGCATCGACTCGTCGACCGTGACCCGTCAGGTCGCGCCGCTCGTCGACACCGGTCTGGTCAAGCGCACCTCGCACCCGGAGGACGGACGCGCCGTCGTGCTGCAGCTCTCGCCGCGCGGCCAGGCCCGTCTGGAGGAGGTGCGCGCCTCGCGCCGTGAGCTGATGCACCGGGTGACCGACGGGTGGACCGAGGAGGAGCGCGACACCTTCTGCGCCCTGCTGACCCGGTTCAACGGCTCACTGGCGGCCAGGCAGTGGACGGGCCAGCCGACGCAGGAGAGCTGACGGGGTTCGTCCCGGCCTGTACGTCCCGCTGTTCGGATCTACCCTGGAAGGGCGTGCACTCGCTAGTCGAGGAGGCCGTCATGACACGGAAGATCGCCGACTGCCGCAAGTACCCGAGCGTCTCGAACTGCTCACTCACCATTTCCGGTGAGGAGGACGAGGTGGTCCGGGCCGCCGCCGAACACGCGGTCTCGGTCCACGAGCACACGGACAGCCCGGAGATGCGTGAGCAGATCCGGGCCTCGCTGGAGGACGAGAAGGTCGCTGTCTGACCGCGGTGCGCGCCGCCCGGCAGCCGGAATCCGGCCGCCGGGCGGCGGCATGTCAGCCGAGGGCCTGCGTCAGGTCGGCCAGCAGGTCGTCGGCGTTCTCGATGCCCACGGACAGCCGGACGAGGTCGGCCGGCACCTCGAGCGGGGAGCCCGCCGCGGAGGCGTGCGTCATCCGGCCCGGGTGCTCCAGGAGCGACTCGACGCCGCCGAGGGACTCCCCCAGCGTGAAGAGCTTCGCGCGGTTGCAGACCTCGACGGCCGCCTCCTCACCGCCCGTGACCCGGAACGACACCATGCCGCCGAACGCCTTCATCTGCTTGGCGGCGATCTCGTGGCCCGGGTGCTCCGGCAGCCCCGGGTAGAGGACCTGGGTCACCTTCGGGTGCCGCGTCAGCAGGTCGGCGACCTTGGTGGCGTTCTCGTCGTGGCGGTCCATGCGGACCGCGAGGGTCTTGATGCCGCGCAGCACCAGCCATGCGTCGAAGGGCCCGGCCACCGCGCCCATCGCGTTCTGGTGGTACGCCAGTTCCTCGGCCAGCTCCGGGTCGCCGGTGACGAGCGCGCCGCCGACGACGTCCGAGTGGCCGCCCATGTACTTGGTGGTGGAGTGCACCACGACGTCCGCGCCGAGCGCGAGCGGCTGCTGGAGGTAGGGGCTGGCGAAGGTGTTGTCGACGACGAGGCGCGCGCCCGCCTGCCGGGCCACTCCGGCGACGGCCGCGATGTCGGTGATGCCGAGCAGCGGGTTCGACGGCGTCTCCACCCAGATCGCCTTCGTGCGCGGGGTGAGCGCGGCACGCACCGCGTCCACGTCCGAGGTGTCGGCGACCGAGAACTCCACGCCCCAGCGCGAGGCGACCTTCGCGAACAGCCGGAACGTGCCTCCGTAGGCGTCGTTCGGGATGACCACGTGGTCGCCGGGCGTCAGCAGCGTGCGCAGGAGGCAGTCCTCGGCGGCGAGTCCCGACGCGAAGGCGAGCCCGCGGCGTCCGCCCTCCAGTGCCGCCAGGTTCTCCTCCAGCGCGGTGCGGGTGGGATTGGCGCTGCGGCTGTACTCGTAGCCGCCGCGCAGTCCGCCGACGCCGTCCTGCTTGTACGTGGACACCTGGTAGATCGGCGGGACCACGGCGCCGGTGAGGGGATCCGCCGTGTTGCCGGCGTGGATCGCAAGGGTCTCGAAGCTGTGCTGGTCGCTCATGGGGCCCGAGCGTAGTTCGTCGGGAGGGTGTCGGAGGCCACTCGCCGCCCGACTGCCCGTCCGGGGACAATGGACCGCATGGAGATTCTGTGGTTCCTGCTCGCCCTGTGCATGCTCGTGGCCGTCGTGGGGCCGGTCATGGCGCGGCGCCGTGGCGGTATCCGCCAGGTCGCGCCCGGTTCACCGGACGCCGCCGACCCCGACACGTACGGTTTCGCGCGCCAGGAGGAGCTGGACGTCCGGATGCCGGGTCCCGACCAGGACCTGCTCGACGTCCTCGACGTCGTCCAGGGCACCCAGAGCTGGAAGGCCGCCTCCCAGCTGCTCGCGGGCACTCCCAAGGAGAGCGAGGTCCGCTGGCAGCGGGTGCAGGCGTTCGCCGGTGCGGCCTCCCTGGAGCTCGCGCAGCGGCCCGGTGCCGGTGGGGCGTGGCTGAGGACGTGGCGGGCCGAGGCCCCGAAGGACGCCGGTGCGGCGGCGGTGCACGCGGAGTTCCTGGTACAGCAGGCGTGGCGGACCGGCACCGTGGGCACCGACGACTTCCGGATCATCCTGGAGGAGGCCCGTACGGTCTGCGGCGAGGCTGCCCTGCTGGCTCCGGGGGACCCCGTCCCGTACATCGTGGAGCTGGCCGTCGCGCGTGGACTGGGTTACTCCCACGAGGAGTTCGACCAGCTCTGGGCGAAGATCATCGACCGTGCCCCGGCGCACATGGGCGCGCACATCGCGGCCCTGCACTTCTGGTGCGAGAAGTGGCACGGTTCCCGCGAGGCGGCCGAGCGCTTCGCGACGACGGCCGCCGCCCGCGCCCCGCAGGGCTCGCTGCTCGCCGCCCTGCCGCTGTTCGCGGTCTACGAGCATCTGCCCGAGGTCAATCTGGTGCAGGGCTTCTACCGCGGTGTCGTCGTGACGAAGGCGGTCGAGGGTGCGATGTTCGCGGTGCACGCGGCCCGCGCGGACGACCCGGTGCTCGCCCACGTCCGGCACCTGCTGGTCCTCTTCCTCGTCCGCATGGAACGCTGGTCCGAGGCGATGCACCAGCTCGTCCACATCGACGGCCACGTGGGCGCGCTGCCCTGGACCCAGAACCCCGACCCGGCCGCCGAGTACACCGTGTACCGGGCGCTGGCCGTCGCCGGGTACGAGTCGAACGGCGGCACCCCCGCGACACTGCTCCACTGACCCGGCACGCCCGCCCCTTCCGGATTGGACCGGCACACCATGGCACGACTGATTCCGCTGATCCTGATAGCCCTCGCGGTCTGGTTCTGGCTGCGGGCACGCAGGAAGACGGCCGCTTACATGGACTCCTACGAGTCGTCCGCGGGCCGGGACCGTGAGGGTGACGAGCGCCGCGATCCCCCGGCCCCGGCGGCCTGAGCCGCCCCGCGGTCCGAGGCACCCCCGCAGCCGGAGACCTCGGAATCCACGGCGCCCCCGCGGCGTTGTACGGAGCGAACCCCGACCCCGGAGGAGCCCACGCATGTTCCTGACCCACCGCACCCCGCAGCTCCCCACCCCGGAGGAGGCCCTGCGCGGCCGCTCCACCCCCGAATTCACCGTGCCGTCCCGCCACACGGTCCTCGGTAACCCGCTCACCGGCCCGTACCCGGAGGGCTTGGAGGTCGCCGACTTCGCGCTGGGCTGTTTCTGGGGCGCCGAGCGCAAGTTCTGGCAGACCGAGGGTGTCTGGACGACCCTGGTCGGCTACCAGGGCGGTTACACCGAGAACCCTTCGTACGACGAGACCTGCTCGGGCCGGACGGGCCACACGGAGGCGGTCCGCGTCGTCTTCGACCCGCGGGTCGTGAGCTACGCGGAGCTCCTGAAGCTCTTCTGGGAGTCCCACAACCCGACCCAGGGCTTCCGCCAGGGCAACGACGTCGGCACGCAGTACCGCTCGGCGCTCCACACCCACTCCCCCGCGCAGGCGGAGGCGGCGGAGGCCTCCCGTGAGGCGTACCAGCAGGTGCTGACGGCCGCCGGCCTCGGCACGATCACCACGGAGATCCTCCCCGCCGAGGGCCGCACCTTCTGGCCCGCCGAGGGGTACCACCAGCAGTACCTCGACAAGAACCCCGACGGCTACTGCGGCATCGGCGGCACGGGCGCCACGCTGGAGTCCCCCTCCGAGACCAACTGGGGCCGTGCCTGCCCGACGGGCATCGCGCCGGCGCCGGGGGCCTGAGGCTCCGCCGGGCCCGCACGCACGACGCGCCCCGTCCCCGGCACCCTGGGTGCCGGGGACGGGGCGCGTCCGGTTCAGGAGGCGACGAAGCGCGCGATCCGGCCCAGCACGATCGTGTCCGCCAGGTATCCGATGTGGGTCTGGCAGGCCACGTTGTTGTTCGTCGCGCCGCTCAGCCTGGTGCTGGTGTACGGGAGGATGACGCCGTCGCACGCGGAGTACCAGGTGGCGTACTTCGTGTCACCGGGGGTCTCGTCGCCCGAGGTGATCTGCGAGATGAACGAGGAACCCGGGTACATCTGCTGACAGGTCGTGTAGATCAGGCAGGCGGAGGCGAACGTCGTCCCGTGGTTCGCGCCCGCGATCGAGGCGAGGTGGCTGACGCTGGTGTTCCCGCCCAGCACCTTCAGGTAGTACTGGCTGACGAGGCCGCCCATCGAGTGGTTGACGATCGCGACCTTGCTCGCGCCGGTCCGTGACTTCACGTTGTCGACGAAGGACGCGAGGCCCTGCGCGTTGGTGATGTTGTTGCCGTAGGAGTTGTACTCGTACGCGAAGAGCTTGGAGCCGGACCAGCCGTTGAGCTGGAAGACGCTCATGGCGGTGACCCAGTTCGAGGCGTTGCCGGTGTAGCCGTGGACGAAGACGACCGGTGTGCTCGTCGACAGCGGCTGCACGGCGGTGTCGGCCTGCGCCGTCGACGTGGCGGTGGTCGTCGCGGCCGGGGCCGCGCCCGCCGTCGACGCCGGGGAGAACAGGGCGAACGCGACGGTGACGGCGGCGAGGGCGCCGAGAAGCCGGCGGGGTGAACGACGACGCATGGAGCGCTCCTGACGGGGATGCGGGGGTGCGGGTGCCTGACCCGACAAGGTTCGGGCCGTGGGGCGCGGGTGCCATCGGCGAATTCACCGGCGTTCGCGGGCCCTTCGAGTACGTCGGACGGTCGGCGCGGTTTCTTGAGGACGCACGGAGGGACGGGCGGAACCGGAGGTCTCCCTGATCGCTACTCTGTTCCCCCGCCCGGCTGCGGGCGGGGGAAACCAGGGGTGGGACATGCGCAGAGGAATCGCCGCTCTGGCGGTCGTGGGTGCCGTGGGCACCGCGGTCGTCGCGGCACCGGCCGCACACGCGGAGGGCCGGGGTGACATCCGGGTCGTGAAGACCGTCGTGAACGCGGGCGGCAGTGTGATCGTGGGCGTCAAGAACGTGAAGCGGTTCCCGATCGTCATGACGATCAAGGACAACTCGGGGGTGAAGGGCGTGGCGCACGTGTCCGCCTTCAACGCGACGAACGGCCACGGGCCGGTGTCGTACCTCGGCACGTCGTGCAGGAAGAGCAGCTCGACGACGTCCGTGTGCACGGCGACGATGGAGTTCGACCCGTCGTGGATCGACTCCTACGGCAGCGGCAACGAGGGCTGGGACGCCAATTCGGTGGCCGGGACCTGGCAGGTCAACGCCACGGTGCAGGCCAACGACGAGGACTACTGGATCTCCGACCGCATCGCCACGTTCAGGATGAAGCGCGCCGCGACGCTGACGACGGACGCGGCACCGGAGCCGGTGAAGAGGGGCGGCACACTCACCGTCACCGGCAAGCTGTCCCGGGCCAACTGGACAGATCTCAAGTACCACGCGTTCACCAAGCAGGTGGTGAAACTGCAGTACAAGAAGCCCGGCGGTTCGTACCACACGGTCAAGACGGCGACCACGGACAGCAAGGGCCATCTCCGGACGACCGTGAAGGCGTCCGCGTCGGGCAGCTGGCGCTGGGCGTTCCTGGGGACGGCGACGACCATGAAGGTCGTCTCGACCGGTGACGCGGTCACGGTGAAGTAGCCCGTCCGGAGCGGACGGCCGGTGGGCCGGGCTCCGGCCCGCCGGTCGCGCACGGACGTGGGATCAGGCGGCCAGCCGGACCGCTCCCCTCGGCATCCGGGCCGAGGACGTACGGGAGGGCCCGCTCCGCCGGGTGAGCTCGCCCTGGGCCAGGGAGAGCACGTCGGCCAGTCCCAGCCCGAGCGAACGGGCGGCCGCCGCCAGCACCTCGGACGACGCCTCCTTGCGCCCGCGTTCGATCTCGGAGAGATACGGGACGGAGATGCGCGCGGCTTCCGCCACGTCCTTGAGCGTCCGCCGCTGGCCGGCGCGTTCGCGGCGCAGGACGTCACCCACGACGTCCCGCCAGAGGGGCTCCCTGTCCGTCGCCGCGGGAACGGGGCGCAGGGGGATCACGCGGGCACGGTCCGGTGTGTCGCTGCTCATCGTCCGAGCCTAGGAGCGGTGCGCCCGGCGCGGGAGAGGTTCGCCCTCCGCGCCGGGCGTATCTGCTGTCGGCAGAACGGTCTTTCCCCCGCGGGACCCGAGGTCACGGGACCCGAGGTCACGGTCCCGTACCGCGTCCGGTCAGCACGGTGCCCGGATGCCGTCGATGATCCGCGTCCAGTTGTCGCCGCCGTGTCCGTCCTCGATCGCGCGCCGGTAGTGGGCCTGCACCGCCCGTGGGAGCGCGAGGTCCAGCCCGAGCGAGGTGCTGGCCTCGACGATGTGGTCGGACGTCGCCCCCATCATGGTGACCGTGCTGAGGTCGCCGGGATGTTCTCCGGCGTCCAGCGCGGCGCCGGGGCTCTCCTCGCCCGCCCGCAGGATGTCGCCGGTCGAATCGGCCATGGAGAGCAGTTCGGGGAGCGCCTCCTCGGCCTTCATCCCGGCGGCGCCCAGCATGGCGGTGGCGTGCATCAGGCCGGACAAGGTGGTCAGGAACACGGCGAGTTGGGCTTGGTACATCAGCTGGGCGAGGCCCGGGTCCTCGCCCAGGTATCTGGGTGTGCCGAGCAGCGCGAGGGTGTCCCTGCGGGCCCGCATCACCACTTCGGGGCCGCTGTAGTAGACGTGGGCGGCCTCGGTGCCGACCATGGGCGCGGGGACCATGACGCCTCCGGTGAGGAAGGCGGCGCCGTGGCCCGCCGCCCAGGCCGCCGCCTCGCGTGTGCGCTCGGGGGTGTCGGAGCTCAGGTTGACGAGGGTCCGCCCGGCGAGCGACGCGGTGGCGCCTTCGAGGACGTCGTACATCGCCGGGTAGTCGGTGAGGCTGAGGAGCACGAGGTCGCTCGCTCCCACCGCCTCCGCGGGTGTCGCCGCGAGTGCCGCCCCGTCTCCGACAACTCCGTCCGCCCGGCCGGCGGTGCGGTTCCAGACGGTGACCGGGTGGCCTGCGGTGAGGAGCGTGCGGGTCATCGCCCGGCCCATCGGGCCGAGTCCGATCACGGTGACGCCGCTGTTCTGTCCGGTGGTGAGGTTCTGTTGTCCGTTCACCCCTCCATGCTCGGCGTGCGTCACTATTCTCGGAAGTACCCACTATTTACTGCGGTACTTACCTTTGAGTAAGGGGACGACGGATGGCCAAGGCTCCGAGAAGCGGGCCCTACATCTGTGGCATCGACGCCGCGCTCGACGTGGTGAGCGGCAAGTGGAAGGGACTGATCCTCTGGGAACTCGACGCCCATGGGGTACGCCGCTTCGGTGAGCTGCGCCGCGGTCTTCCGGGAGTGAGCGAGAAGATGCTCACGCAGCACCTCCGTGAGATGGAGGAGGACGGCCTCGTGCACCGGAAGGTGTACGCCGAAGTGCCGCCGCGCGTGGAGTACTCCCTCACCGAGCACGGCCACACCCTCAACCAGGCCCTCGGGCCGCTCGGCGTCTGGGGGTCCGAGCGGACGCGTCGGGAGGGGCTGGAGGCCGTCGACACCGTACGGGCCGACAAGGCTCCGGCGTCCGCGTGACGTCCCTGAGCGGCGCGCCTGACGAGGCGCCGACGAGCGGGGAGGCCGGACGATGACGACCGGTGCCGTGGGGCTGTTCGCCGCTCCCCGTGCGAGGGCGCGCGGGAACCGCCCGCGAGCCGTCAGAGCCTGCGGTACACGTCGCTCCGTTGGACGACGAGGACGACCAGAACCTCGTCCCGCACCTCGTACACCACCCGGTAGTCTCCCGCACGCACCCGGTACAGACCGTCATGCACTGTCAGCCTCTTCACGTCCGCGTCCTCACGCCACGGGTCGTCTCCGAGGGGCGTGATGGCCGTCAGAATACGGAGGGCGTCCTGCCGGTCGATGGAACGGAGCTGGCGCTGTGCGTGAGCGGTGAAACGAAAGGCGTACTTCACGCGGCCGGGGCCCCGCCCTCGAACAGGTCCGCGAGAAGTTCAGCCATGCCGACGGTCGGTTCCTGTCGGTGCGCCTCGGCCTCACGTGCAGCCATCTCGTCCGCTGCGGCATCCAGCGCGTCGAGTACCTCTATGGGCACGAGTGCGGCCACCCGCCTGCCGTTGCGGGTCACGACCGTGGTCTGCCCGGCCTCGGCCCTGTCGATGACCTCGGCCAGGTGAGTGCGGACCTCGCGTACGGTCACGGTGTCAGCCATGAAAAAAGTGTACACAGCTTTGCGTACACATACCTCCCCCGGCGGGCCTCCGCGCGACCCCGGGGCCCGGTACCGTCCCGGGCCCCGTTGCGGCAGGGTCAGATCAGGCCCTGGGCCAGCATGGCCTCCGCGACGATCTCGAAGCCCGCGATGTTGGCGCCGACCACGTAGTTGCCCGGGCTGCCGTACTTCTCGGCCGTCGTGTGGCAGGAGTCGTGGATGTGGCGCATGATCTGCGCGAGGCGCTCCTCCGTGTGGGCGAAGGTCCACGAGTCGCGGGACGCGTTCTGCTGCATCTCCAGGGCGCTGGTGGCCACTCCGCCCGCGTTGGCCGCCTTGCCGGGGGCGAAGGCGACGCCCGCCTTCTGGAAGACGTGGACGGCCTCGGGGGTGGTGGGCATGTTGGCGCCCTCGGCGACAGCCTTGACCCCGTTGCGCACGAGGGCGAGCGCGTCGGCCTCGTGGAGTTCGTTCTGGGTGGCGCAGGGCAGGGCGACGTCCACGGGGACGCTCCAGACGCCGGTGCCCTCGACGTACTTCACGTGCTCGCCGCGCCGCTCGGCGTACTCGGAGATCCGGCCGCGGCCCGTCTCCTTGATCTCCTTGAGCAGGTCGAGGTCGATGCCCTTCTCGTCGACGACGTAGCCGCCCGAGTCGGAGCAGGTCACGACGGTCGCGCCGAGCTGCTGGGCCTTCTCGATGGCGTAGATGGCCACGTTGCCGGAACCGGACACCGAGATGCGCTGGCCGTCCAGGGACTCCCCGCGGACGCGCAGCATCTCGGCGGTGAACAGGACGCAGCCGTAGCCGGTCGCCTCGGTGCGGGCCTGTGCGCCTCCCCAGCCGAGGCCCTTTCCGGTGAGCACTCCGGACTCGTAGCGGTTGGTGATCCGCTTGTACTGGCCGAAGAGGTAGCCAATCTCCCGGCCGCCGACGCCGATGTCACCGGCGGGCACGTCGGTGTACTCGCCCAGGTGGCGGTGGAGTTCCGTCATGAACGACTGGCAGAACCGCATGACCTCGGCGTCGGACCGTCCCTTGGGGTCGAAGTCCGCGCCGCCCTTTCCGCCGCCGATCGGCATGCCGGTGAGGGCGTTCTTGAAGATCTGCTCGAAGCCGAGGAACTTCACGATGCCGAGGTTGACGGAGGGGTGGAAGCGCAGTCCGCCCTTGTACGGGCCGAGTGAGCTGGAGAACTCGACGCGGAAGCCGCGGTTGACGTGGATGTCGCCGGAGTCGTCCGCCCACGGCACCCGGAAGATGAGCTGACGCTCGGGCTCACAGACGCGCTCGATGATGCGGGCGTCGACGAACTCCGGGCGCTGTGCCAGCACGGGGCCCAGGGTTTCGAGGACCTCGCGCACCGCCTGGTGAAACTCGCCCTCGCCCTGGTTGCGCCGCAGGATCTCCGCGTAGAGCGGCTCGATGACGCGGTTCTCGGCGTTGTGCGGGGTGAGGGAGTCGGAACTGGCCGGCATCTGATCAAGACCTTCCGTGGGGTGGGCTCGTGTGCTCCGGCGCTCCCTGTCCCCGGAGCCGCCACCGGCCCGTGGGGGCCGTCGCACCCGGCAAGTCTCGCAGCGCGGCACGGCCCCACCCGGGCGACATCCACATAGTGGCCACGGTTGTTCACCCCCGGCACGGGTCCTTCAGGCCTGTACACCCGCTCCCGGGCAGGGCGGAGGGTCCGCGGGGCACAGGTGTCACGGAGCCGTACGCGTGGCGAACCTCACAGCCGGAGGAGGACGGCTGTGAGGTTCACGCGGCCCGGGTTCAGGCCGCCGCGTTCTCCGTCACGGTGACTTTGCCCTTGCGGATGGTCGCCACCCTGGGCGCCTTGCGGGCCAGGGAGCTGTCGTGGGTGACCATCACGAAGGTCAGCCCGTGCTCCTTCCACAGCCCGTCGAGCAGGTCCATGATCTCGTCGCGCATGGACTCGTCGAGGTTGCCGGTCGGTTCGTCGGCGAGCAGCACCTTCGGCCGCTTCACCAGCGCGCGGGCGATCGCGACGCGCTGCTGCTGGCCGCCGGACATCTCGCTCGGCAGGTGGGTGGGACGGTCGCCGAGGCCCACCGACTCCAGGGCTTCGGCGGCACGCTCGCGGCGGGTCCTCGCACCGAGGCCGAGGGGGACCAGCGCGGTCTCCACGTTCTCCTGGGCGGTGAGCGTCGGAATCAGGTTGAAGCTCTGGAAGACGAAGCCGATGGACTCGGCCCGGACCTTGGTGAGCCGGGACTCGGGAAGCCTGGCCAGGTCGACGCCGTCGAGCTCGATGGTGCCGGAGGTGGGCCGGTCGAGCCCGCCGAGCATCTGCAGCAGCGTGGACTTGCCCCCGCCGGTCGGTCCCTGGATGACGAGTCTGCCGCCGTCCTCGATGGTCAGATCGACGCCGGCGAGCGCGTCGACGGGATTCTTGCCGCGCATGTAGCGCTTGGTGACGCCCTTGAGCTGGTACACGTGTGGACTCCTGCTGCTACGTACGGGAAGGGGTGGGGCGGGGCGGTGTCACGCGACGCGGCGCAGCGCGTCGGCCGGCCGCAGCCGGGAGGCCCGCCAGCCGCCGAAGGCTCCCGCGACGAGGCCGCCGGCCACCGCGAGGGCGACGGCGACGAGGATCGTGGTGAGGGAGACCGGTGCGGTCAGCGCGATGCCGAGGGTCTTGGACGCGGTCTGCCGGCCGGAACCGCCGCCGCCCATCGGGCCGCCGCCCATGCCGCCGCCTCCGCCGCCCGTGGAGCCGAGCTGGGCGGTGAGGGTGGGGCTGACGGCGGTCACGCCGTAGGCACCGGCGAGCCCGACGGCGATACCGAGGACGCCGCCCATCAGGCCGTTGACGAGGGCTTCGCCGATGACCTGCCGGGTGACGCGTCCGCTCTTCCAGCCGAGGGCCTTGAGGGTGCCGAACTCCCGCACGCGACGGCTGACCGCGGAGGAGGTCAGCAGGCCCGCGACGAGGAACGCGGCGACGAGGACGGCGATCGAGAGCCACTTGCCGACGCTGGAGGCCAGGTCGGAGGCGGTGGAGAGGGAACCGGACACCGTGTCGGCGAGGTCGGCGGAGGTGGTGACCGTCGTACCGGAGACGTTCTTCTGGATGGCGGCCTTGACGGTGTCGATCTGCTGGGAGTCGGCGGCCTGGACGTAGACCGTGGTGACCGTGTCCTCGGCGTCGGCGACGGTCTGCGCCTGCTTCAGCGGGATGTAGACGTTGGCGGCCGCGTCACCGCTGTCCGCCGTGGAGACGCCCACGATCTTGTACCCGGTGCCGGAGACGGTGACGGTCTCGCCGACCGCGAGCTCCTTCTCCTTGGCGTAGGCGGAGTCCACCACCGCGACCTCGGCATCGGTCTCCGTGGACTTGAAGGTACGGCCCTTGGTGATCTTGGAAGAGGTCAGCGGGCCGAGGCCCTGCCGGGTGACGTCGGTGCCGTACACGGTGAAGGAGTTGACATCGAAGGAGGCGCCACCACCCTCGACCCGGCCCTGCGGCTGGCCTCCGCCGCCCTGGCCGCCGCCGGGGCCGCCCTGGCTCTGTCCCGGGCTCTCGTCCTGCTTGAACTCGCCGCGCTTGAACTGGCCGTCGACCTTCATGACCGTCAGGCTCAGCCCGCCGACGGCGTCCGCGACACCGTCCTGCTCGCCCACCTCGTCGACGGTGGCCGCCGCCAGTGTCTGGAAGCCCTGGACCATGACCCGGTCCGTGCTCTGGGTCGCGTCGTCGTCCTCGGCGTCGAACTCGAACCGGGGACGCTCGGTGCCTCCGGAGCCCTGGGCGGCCGCGGCCTTGGTCACCGTCATGTCCGTGCCCAGGCCGTACAGCGATTCCAGGACCTCGTCCTGGGCCTTGCTCATGCCGGCGGAGACGGAGCTGACGATGATGACCAGCGCGATGCCGAGGGCGAGCCCCGAGGCGACGACGAGCGCCGCCTTTCTGCGGCGGCGCAGCTCGCGCCGGAGGTAGGTGAAGAACATGGCGCGAAGATATGGAGCGGGCGTGATGAGGAGTTAAGTCTCCGATGAGAGCGGGATGAGAACCCTGGCGGCGCGCCTACGCCGAAGGCGGCGGCACCCGGAGGAATCCGGGTGCCGCCGCCTTCGGAGGGGAAAGGGCGCGGTCGGGATCAGGCGGCGGTGTCCGCCGTCCACTCCGACCAGCTCATGTTCCAGCCGTTGAGGCCGTTGTCGGGGGCGATGGTCTTGTCCGGGGAGTTCTTGACGACGACCACGTCGCCGAGCAAGGAGTTGTTGTACAGCCAGGCGGCCGGCGTGTTGGCGTCGTCCGCGCCCTTCGTGTCGGACAGGCCGACACAGCCGTGGCTGGTGTTCGCGCTGCCGAAGATCGACTTGGCGCCCCAGTAGTTGCCGTGGATGAAGGTGCCCGACGTGGACAGCCGCATGGCGTGCGGCACGTCCTTGATGTCGTACTCGCCCTTGCCGTCGTCGTCCGTGAAGCCGACCGTCGAGCCGTCCATGCGGGTCTCCTTGAACTTCTCGGAGATCACCATCTGGCCGTTGTACGTCGGGTTCTCGGAGGAACCGGCGGAGATCGGGATGGTCTTGACCGTCTTGCCGTCACGGGTGACGGTCATCGTGTGCGCCTTGGCGTCCACGGTCGAGACCTGGTTGCGGCCGACCTTGAAGGTGACCGTCTTCTGCTGCACGCCGACGACGCCGTCGGCGCCCTCGACACCGTCCAGGGCCAGCTTCAGCGTGACGGTGGAGCCGCCCTGCCAGTAGTCCTCGGGGCGCAGGTCGAGGCGCTGGTTGTTGAACCAGTGGCCGACGACTTCCTGGCCGCTGCTCGACGTCACCTTGATGCCGTCCTGGACGGCCTTCTTGTTGCTGATCGCCTTGTTGAAGTTGATCGAGACCGGCATGCCGACGCCGACGGTGGAACCGTCCTCGGGCGTGAAGTTGCCGATGAAGCTGTTCTCGGGCGAGACCGTGGTGAAGGAGCTGTTGGCGTGCGCCTCGCGGTCCTTGGAGTCGGACGCCGTGGCGCTGATCTTGTACGTCGTCGAGCGCTCGAGCTGGCCGCCGGGCTTCCAGCTGGAGCCGTCGGCCGCGAGGGTGCCCTCGACGGCGTCGCCTTCCGCCGTGGTCATGGTGACCTCGGTCAGCTTGCCCTTGGCGACGGTGACCATCGCGGCGTTGTTGATGCTCGCGTTGGTCGCCCCGTTCTTCGGCGCGATCGTTATCTGAGCCTCGGAGGTGTCCTTCGCGGCCGCCTCGTCCACCTGCGACTGTGACGTCTTCGAGCTGTCGGCGCTCGCACCTGGTGCGCTGCCGCCGTCGTCGCTGCACGCCGAAAGCACCATTACGCCGCCGAGCAGTGCGGACGCGGCCATGAGGCCCTTGCGCCGCTTGCTGTCCGTCATCACACGCTTCTCCATCGTTGCCGATTCCCCAAGATCCCCGGACAGGGTCGCCCGACGGCGGTTCCCCGTCAATGTTCCAAGAACACCGCGACCGGGTCTTCCGTTCCACATCTGCCGGAGATGTGGGGAACACCACTCATCGACGCACCCGGGACCGCGGCGGTTCCCACCGTCTTCGAGACGTGACCCGCGGGCGTCAGCGTTGCGTGTTCCCGCCGCCTTCTTCGTCGTCCGTCTCATTGTCCTCGATCCCGTAGTAGGCCTCGTCCCCGTCGTCTCCGGCGGCCCAGTCCTCGGCGTCGGGGTCGTAGTCGACCGTCTCGCTGCTCCATGAGGCCTGGGCGAGCTCGACCCCGGGCACCTGGCTGACCAGATCGAACGGGTCGATCAGTGAGGCGAGGGCTTCCGCTCCGTCTTCCCTGACGGCCTCCTCGGCATGCGTGCGTTCCTCGGCGGACTCGTCGGCGGAGGAGCCGGATGTGGTGAAGTCGGCGGCGATGCTCTCCAGCGCCGTTCCGGTCAGGGCGTCCGCGTCGGTGATCTGCAGCACCATCTCCACGCGAAGCCGAACAAATGAGGGTGTCTCCGAAGTGCTCATACGCCGGAGCGTAAGGCCCCCTGGACCTGTGGCTTTCCTCCGACCCGCTCCCATGCTTAGCATCGGCCCACAGAGCTGAACGATGGTTGTCGCAAGGGGATCGATTCTGTGTCCATGGCTCGTCGCACGCTGCTGACCACGACAGCGGCAGGCACTCTGCTCTGCGCCCTCTGGTTCGTCCCGTCCGCCAACGCGAACGACGAAACAGGAGCGCCGGGGGGATCCACCGAATCGTCCGCCGCTTCCTCCGCCGAGGCCGGAGGGGCCTTTGGCACGGGGGAGTCCGCCTCCGAGGAGAGGCTCGCCGACACCGGGGCGGGCGTCGACACGACTCCCTACCTCGTCGGCGGCACGGCCTCCCTGTTCGTCGGCGCGGGCTTCGTCGCGTACTCCGTGCGCCGGGGCGGCACGCGGGTCAGCGGGATCTGAGGTACGCCGGGAGCCGCCGCAGCCCTCACCGGTGCGGCGGCTCCGCGGACGCGTAACGCGCTCAGGCCAGCGGGCCGGTGACCGGCTCCACCGCCTCGACCAGCTTCCCCTCCCGTACGAAGGTGTCGGTGGCGGCCAGGTCCGGGGCGAGGAAGCGGTCGGGGCCCGGCCCCTGGACCCCGGCGGCCCGCAGGGCGCGGATGACGGCCTGCGCGGCGGGCCCGGGGGTCAGCCCCTCGGCCTCGCGCAGTTCGACGGCCCGCGTGGCGGCGTACAGCTCGACGGCCACGATCCGCGCGAGTCCGGAGACGGCGGTGCGGAGTTTCCGCGCGGCCGACCAGCCCATGGAGACGTGGTCCTCCTGCATGCCGGAGGAGGGGATCGAGTCGACGGACGCCGGGACCGCGAGCCGCTTCAGCTCGCTGACCAGGGCGGCCTGCGTGTACTGGGCGATCATGAGTCCGGAGTCGACGCCGGCGTCGTCGGCGAGGAACGGCGGCAGGCCGTGCGAGCGGTTCTTGTCCAACAGCCGGTCCGTGCGGCGCTCGGTGATCGACCCGAGGTCGGCGGCGGCGATCGCCAGGAAGTCGAGGACGTAGGCGACGGGCGCGCCGTGGAAGTTGCCGTTGGACTCCACGCGGCCGTCGGACAGCACGACCGGGTTGTCGACGGCGGAGGCCAGCTCACGGTCGGCGACGAGCCGGCCGTGCGCGAGGGTGTCGCGTCCGGCGCCGTTGACCTGGGGGGCGCAGCGCACGGAGTAGGCGTCCTGGACCCGGGGGGCGGCGTCCTGATGGTGGCCGGTGAGGCCGGACCCGGCGAGGACCCGCAGCATGTTGTCGGCGGAGACGCCCTGGCCGGGGTGCGGGCGGATGGCGTGCAGTTCCGGGGCGAGGACACGGTCCGTGCCCAGGAGCGCCTCCAGGGACAGCGCGGCGGTGACGTCCGCCGCGGTGTAGAGGTTCCCCAGGTCCGCGAGGGCCATCACGAGCATGCCCAGCATCCCGTCGGTGCCGTTGAGGAGGGCGAGGCCCTCCTTCTCGCGCAGTTCGACGGGGGTGATGCCGTGCGCCGCGAGGAGTTCGCCGGCCGGCCGTACGGTGCCGTCGGGGCCCTCCGCCGTGCCCTCGCCCATCAGGGTCAGGGCGCAGTGCGAGAGCGGGGCGAGGTCGCCGGAGCAGCCGAGCGAACCGTATTCGTGCACGACGGGGGTGATGCCCGCGTTGAGTACGTCGGCCATGGTCTGCGCGACCTCGGGGCGTACGCCGGTGTGGCCGGAGGCGAGCGTCTTCAGCCGCAGGAACATCAGCGCGCGGACGACCTCACGCTCGACGTGCGGGCCCATGCCGGCCGCGTGCGAGCGGACGATGTTGCGCTGCAGCTGCGCCCGGAGGTCCGGGCTGATGTGACGGCCGGCCAGGGCGCCGAAGCCGGTGGAGACGCCGTAGACCGGCTCGGGCTTGGCCGCGAGAGCGTCGACGACCTCGCGTGCGGCGGAGAGCGCCTCGACCGCTGCCGCGGAGAGCTCGACCCGGGCGCCCCGACGGGCCACGGCGATGACGTCCTCGGCGGTCGTACCCGACGTCCCCACCACGACTGTATGCATATCCATATTCAGAAGCCTACGGACTGAAAGCCGCCATGTCACCAGTCGCGCGGCCGCCCCCTCACCGATCGCCACCGGGGTGATTGCCCCGCAGCCTGCGGCGGTCGTGCGGGGACCTGGGCGGGGAGTCGGCCAGCCGGATCACGTCCCCGTCGCGCCCCGCGACCACCGGCCTGCGGGAGTGCGCGGCCTTCGCCTGGTACTGGGCGGCGTCCGCCAGCCGGAAGATCCGGCGTGCGGACCGGACCGGGCCGATGTCGTCACCCGTGGACGCGACCCCGCAGGCGACCCCGTCGCCGAACTCCAGGGCGACGGCCCGTACGCAGAGCTCCTCCGACACCCGCACCACGTCGTCCGCCTCCGGGCCGACGGCCAGCAGGCAGAACTCGTCCCCGCCCAGGCGGGCGCACAGCGCGCCGGGGAGCATCGCACCGCAGAGGGAGAGCACGGAGCCGAAACGTTCCAGCAGCCGGTCGCCGACCGCGTGGCCGTGCGTGTCGTTGACCGCTTTGAGGCCGTTCAGATCGCAGACGACCAGGCTGACCACCGCACCCTCGGCGCGATGCCGCTCCAAGGCGCCGTCGAGGTGGAGGTCGACGGCCCTGCGGTTGGCGAGTCCGGTCAGCGGGTCGGTGAAGGCCAGCTTGCGGACCTCCTCGAGCCGTTCGGTCTGCGCGATGCCCGCCGCGACGACGGCGGCCAGCACGGTCGCGAAGTCCGCGTCGTCCCGGTCGAAGACCGGCACCCCCGCCGGTCGGGCCACGTACAGCTCCCCCCAGGCCCGCCCGTGCAGGACGATCGGAGCCACCACGCAGCAGCCACGTCCGCGCCGGCGCAGCGCCGCCACCCGCTGGTGGCAGTAGGGCCGGGCGCCCCGGGCCGGCGCACCGGCGCCCGGAGCGCCGTCGGCGGTCTCCACCCAGGCGTCCGGCTCACCGCCGCCCGCCCAGCGCTCGTGCAGGAACTCGGTGATCTCCGGGAACTGGTGCACCGGGTAGGCCTCGCTCTCGGGGTACTCGTCCTCCCCCTCGGCCCTCTCCCCCGCGTTCACCAGCACCCGCAGCCTGCCCTGCTCCCGCTCCCACACGGAGAGGGCGGCGAAGCTGCCGCCCAGCGCCTCGCACGCCCCCGCCGCGGCGGCATGCCAGGACTCGCGCGGGGTGTAGGCCGCCGCCATCGTCTGCGCCAGCGCGACCACGGCGCGCAGCCGCGCATCATCACAGCCCATCGCCCCACCTTAAGGACTTTTGGGTTGATTTGATCAGTTGACGGCGCTGATGATCTTCAGATCGCCCCCCGGCTCACTCGCCGGGCCAGTCGGGCTTCCGCTTCTCGTTGAACGCGGCGACACCCTCGGCGCGGTCCCCGGAGAAGGCCACGGACCGCCAGGCGGCGTCCTCCACCTCGAGCCCCGCCCGCAGATCCAGCCCCTGCCCCAGCCGCAGGGCCCGCTTGGCGGCCCGGAGACCCACCGGGGAGTTCGCCGCGATCCTGCCGGCGAGGGCCAGCGCCTCCTCCCGGTCCCGGCCCGCCTCGACCAGTTCGTCGACCAGGCCCAGCTCGCGCGCCTCGGCCGCCTCCAGCCGCCGTGCGGTGAAGACCAGCTCGGCGGCGCGCGCCGCGCCGACCCGGCGGGGCAGAAGCTGCGTACCGCCGCCGCCCGGGATGACCCCGACGGACACCTCGGGCAGGCCCACCACGGCCGTACGGTCGGCCACGATCACGTCGCAGGCCAGCGCGAGCTCGAAGCCGCCGCCGAGGGCGAAGCCGTGCACGGCTGCGATCACCGGCATCGGCAGCTCCAGGACGCCGGTGTACGCGGCCCGTGCGGTGGGCCGCTGCCGCACGAGCTCGGCGTCGGTGAAGGAGTTCCGCTCCTTGAGGTCCGCCCCCACGCAGAAAGCCCGCTCATGGCTGGAGGTGAGCACGGTGGCGCGCACCCCCTGGTCGGCGGCGAGCGCGGCACAGGCGTCCGCGACGGCGCGCGCCATCGCGGTGCTCACCGCGTTCATGGCCTTCGGCCGGTCGAGCACCAGCTCGGCGACGTGGTCCTGCCCCTCGTGCCGCCGTACGACGACGAACTCCCCGAACCTCTGCTCGGACGTGACACCCATGACTGCACCCCTCCGGTTAACGAGCGTTACCGGGATCCTAGGGGTGTCCGCCCGGCCCGTCCCGCGTCCGCTCAGGAGGCCGGCTTGCCCCGCCGGGCCAGCAGCCACGGTTCGACGACGCCCAGCCCCCGCACCGGCCGCTGCCACATCGGCTGCAGTCCGAAGCGGTACGTCGGCAGCGGTGGCTCCTCGTCGGGGCGGCGGCCCGCCTTCTCCGCCAGCCGGGCCCGCTCGGCGACAGCCGCGGTCTCCTCGGCCTCGGATGCGGGAGCGTCGCCGTTCCTGATCAGCTCGGCGGCGAACGCGCCGTCCACCAGTACGGCGTCCTTCGGCGCTATCGACGTGAGGCGGCTGGCCAGATTGACCGTCGTGCCGAACACGTCGCCCATGCGCGTGGTGACCGTGCCGAAGGCCATGCCCACGCGCAGGGCGGGCATCGTCGTGTCCTGGGCCATCGCCTCGACCAGCCGGAGCGCGATCTCACCGGCCGTCCCCGCGTCGTCCGCGGCGAAGAGGACCTCGTCGCCCAGCGTCTTGATGAGGCGCCCGCCGTGCGCGGCGACCAGGTCCGCCGACGTCGTCTCGAAGGCCTCGACGAGCTCGCCGAGCTCCTCCTCCTCCAGCCGCCGGGTCAGCCGGGTGAAGCCGACGAGGTCCGCGAAGCCCACGGCGAGCCGCCGGTCGACCATCTCCTCGTCGTCCGCCGCCTGCACGACACGGCCGGTGGCGGCCGCGAGCTGGCGCCGCCACACGTAGACCAGGAATTCCTGCAACTCGGGCAGGAGCAGCTCGACCAGCGGATACGTGACCTCGGTGCGGGTCATGCCAGGCTCGGGGGGCTCCGTCAGCCCCTCCAGGAAGGAGTCGATCTGCCACTCGGCGAGTCGTGCGGTGGTCTGTCCGGTCGACCGGGCCACCTGGATCGCCATCGGCTCGCTGAGCAGCCCTGCCTCCACGAGACCCGCGAGTCGGCGCAGTGCCAGGACGTCGGCCTCGGTGAGCGCCTTGGCCTGGCCGATGTCGGCGAAGCCCATGGCCCGCCAGAACCGGGACGCCAGGTCCATGGAGACCCCGGCGGTCCTGGCCGCCTGGAACGGCGTGTAGCGGCGGTCGGCCCCCAGGATCAGGGCTTCCAGCCGGATGGCGAGGGGATCGTCCGTCGGTTCGGCCGTGTGGTCGACCTCGTGATGCGGTGTCGAGTGGACGGACGGTCCCGACGAGGGCTCCGCGCCGTCGTCGGAGTTCGTGTCGTCGACGGTCACCGGCCGCCTCCTGCCCGTTCCCTGCGCACTGCCCTGCCGATCTGTCGCTGGATCGCCTCAACGATACGGCAGGTGTGCCCTGGCTCACGTCCCCGGTGGCGCGGTTCTCGCCGATCCGGCGCCCTCCACCCGCGTGACATCACCCGTATGCCGGGACGCGTCATCAGGTGAGCCCTCCCTCCTCCCCGCGCAGGTGAACGATGTCGCCGGCCGACACGGGCTCCTGGAGCCCGTCGCCCGTGGACAGCACCAGCCGTCCGTCGCCGTCGATCGCGACGGCCTCGCCGACGAGGGACCGGTCGCCGGGGAGTTCGGCCCGCACCGTCCGGTCGAGCGTGGCGCAGCCCGCCGCGTAGGCCGCCTGGAGCCCGCTCGCGGCGGCGTCGCCGTTCGCCTCGCGCCACCGCCCGTACCACTGCTCCAGTGAACGCAGGACGGCCCTGAGCAAGGTCTCACGGTCGGTGGAGGCGGCTCCGGCGAGCGCCAGCGAGCCCGCGTGCGGGGCGGGCAGCTCGGCCGTGCGCAGCGACACGTTGAGGCCGATGCCGATGACGACGCCCTCCCCGGCGCGCTCGGCGAGGATGCCGCCGGTCTTGCGTTCCGTCCCGCCGATCGTCACGAGCAGGTCGTTGGGCCATTTCAGTGCCATGTCGACGCCGGCCGACTGTGCGAGGCCGGTGGCGGCCGCCACACCGGTCAGCAGCGGCAGCCATCCCCAACGCTCGGCGGGTACGCCGCCGGGGGTCAGGTAGACGGAGAGGAAGATGCCCGAGCGGGGCGGAGCCGTCCAGCTCCGGTCGAGCCGTCCGCGGCCCGCGGTCTGCTCCTCGGCGACCAGCACCGTGCCCTCCGCCAGGCCGCCGCCGGCGGCCCGTGCCGCGAGGTCGGAGTTGGTGGAACCGGTCGCGTCCACGACGTCGAGCGAGGTCCACAGACCGTCGGGCCTCAGCAGCCCGCGGCGCAGCGCGGCGACGTTCAGGGGCGGCCTGTCGAGGTCCGACCAACGGTTGTGCGGCGCATCGGGAGGTGTCATGCAACCCACATTAGGTGTGGCCAACGACGCACTGCCGAACCGTATCCGCGCCGATACGCTACGGGTCAGTAGCCAACACAAGCCGGCGAGCAGGTAGCCGTCGAGCACACATGGGTCCAGCACCTCACTGGATGTACCAGCCGTCCCCGTGACCAGGCAGGGAGCCGCCACCCGATGTCCGAGCCGCAGAGCGACATCCACACCACCGCGGGCAAGATCGCGGACCTGCAGCGCCGTATCGAAGAGGCCACACACGCAGGTTCCGCCCGTGCCGTCGAAAAGCAGCACGCGAAGGGCAAGTTGACCGCCCGTGAGCGGGTCGAGCTCCTGCTCGACGAAGGGTCGTTCGTAGAGCTCGACGAGTTCGCACGGCACCGGTCCACCAATTTCGGCATCGAGAAGAACCGCCCCTACGGGGACGGCGTCGTCACCGGTTACGGCACGGTCGACGGCCGTCCCGTCTGCGTCTACTCGCAGGACTTCACGATCTTCGGAGGCTCGCTCGGCGAGGTCTACGGCGAGAAGATCGTCAAGGTCATGGACTTCGCGATGAAGACCGGCTGCCCGGTCATCGGCATCAACGACGGGGGCGGCGCGCGCATCCAGGAGGGTGTGGCCGCACTCGGGCTGTTCGCCGAGATCTTCCGCCGCAACGTGCACGCGTCGGGTGTCGTCCCGCAGATCTCCCTGATCGTCGGGCCGTGCGCCGGCGGCGCGGTCTACTCCCCCGCGATCACCGACTTCACGGTCATGGTGGACCAGACCTCGCACATGTTCATCACCGGGCCGGACGTCATCAAGACGGTCACCGGTGAGGACGTCGGCTTCGAGGACCTGGGCGGCGCCCGCACGCACAACACCACGTCAGGCGTGGCGCACCACATGGCGGGTGACGAGAAGGACGCCATCGAGTACGTCAAGTCGCTGCTGTCCTACCTCCCGTCGAACAACCTCTCCGAGGCGCCGGCCTTCCCGGAGGAGGCCGACCTGGAGACCACGGACCAGGACCGCGAACTCGACACCCTCATCCCGGACTCGGCGAACCAGCCGTACGACATGCACACCGCGATCGAGCACGTGCTCGACGACGACGAGTTCCTGGAGACGCAGGCACTGTTCGCGCCGAACATCATCACCGGTTTCGGGCGCGTGGAGGGCTTTCCGGTCGGCATCGTCGCCAACCAGCCGATGCAGTTCGCCGGGTGTCTGGACATCGACGCGAGCGAGAAGGCGGCACGCTTCGTCCGCACGTGCGACGCGTTCAACGTGCCGGTCCTCACCTTCGTCGACGTGCCCGGCTTCCTGCCCGGTGTCGACCAGGAGTACGGCGGCATCATCCGCCGCGGCGCCAAGCTGATCTACGCGTACGCGGAGGCGACCGTCCCGCTGATCACCGTGATCACGCGCAAGGCGTTCGGCGGCGCGTACGACGTCATGGGGTCCAAGCACCTGGGCGCCGACCTGAACCTGGCCTGGCCGACCGCGCAGATCGCGGTGATGGGCGCGCAGGGCGCGGTGAACATCCTGCACCGGCGCACGATCGCCGCGGCCGAGGACCAGGACGCCACCCGCGCCGGGCTGATGGCCGACTACGAGGACGCCCTGCTGAACCCGTACGTCGCGGCCGAGCGCGGTTACGTCGACGCGGTGATCATGCCCTCCGACACCCGGGCGCACCTCGTGAAGGGCCTGCGCCAGCTGCGGACGAAGCGCGAGTCGCTGCCGCCGAAGAAGCACGGCAACATCCCCCTCTAACCACCGGGAGCCACCATGATCAAGGTCGTACGGGGCAATCCGACCCCAGAGGAGCTCGCCGCGGCCCTCGCCGTGGTCCGGGCGCGCGCGGCGGCGGTGGCCGCGGAGCCGTCAGGTGCTCCGCTGCCGCCCGAGCAGTGGTCGGACCCGGGCCGGATCGCCCGCCGGGGCGCTCTGCGGCCAGGTCCCCGCTCGTGGGCGCGGACGTACTGGCCGTCCTGAGGGAGGCCCCCGTGCGGCGCTTGAGTACGCGTACTCAGGCGCCGCAGCCGTCTCCGGAGCACCATCGGAACCATGCTGTGGTCCGATCCTGAGAACAAGCCGCCGAAGGAACTGCGCGACGCCCAGGACATGCTCCGCCGCGCGGGGCTGGTGCTGGCACTGGCCATGGTCGTGGCGATGTTCGTCCTGGGCACCCGTTGAGGTCACCGGCCGCGCCTACGATGGCGGGTATGACTGATCAGCGCCGTCTCGTGCTCGCCTCCGCGTCCCCCGCCCGTCTCGGTCTCCTGCGCCAGGCCGGTTTCGCCCCCGAGGTGATCGTGAGCGGTGTGGACGAGCACGCGCTCACCGCTCCGACCCCGGGGGAGCTGGCGCTCGTCCTGGCCGAGGCGAAGGCCGCCGCGGTGGCGGCCCGCCCCGAGGCCGCGGGCGCACTGGTCATCGGCTGCGACTCCGTGCTGGAGCTGGACGGCGAGGCGCTCGGCAAGCCCGCCGACAGCGAGGAGGCCATCGCCCGCTGGAAGTCCATGCGCGGCCGGCCGGGCATCCTGCAGACGGGGCACAGCGTCATCGACACCGCCACGGGCCGTACGGCGTCGGCGACCGAGTCCACCGTCGTCAGGTTCGGCGAGCCGACGGACGCCGAGGTGGCGGCCTACGTCGCTTCGGGTGAGCCGCTCCACGTCGCCGGAGCGTTCACCCTGGACGGCCGCTCGGCCCCCTTCGTCGAGGCGATCGAGGGCAGCCACGGCAACGTGATCGGGCTCTCGCTGCCGCTGCTGCGCCGGCTGCTGGGCGAACTGGGCTTCTCCGTGACCGACTTGTGGGTCTGACCGGATCCGGCGGCCGCCCCCGGCGTCACACCGGCGCCGGAGCTCCTTCGGTACCGGCCTTCCCTGCCACCGGACCGGGCCGCTCGTACGCCACCAGGGTCAGCACGATCAGCGCCAGGACGACCATCAGGAACGCGAAGGCCGCCCAGCCGATCAGACCCACCGCCAGGGCGCCCAGCACCCCGTGGACGACCGCGCACGCGATGAGGGTGATCCGGCCGAAGCGGCCCGGTGACCGGTCGCGTATCCCGGCCAGCAGCGGTATCAGCCCGCAGAGCACGAGCAGGACCCCGGAGACACCGCCCATCACCCACGTACCGGTGACCATGGCGTCCGGGTCCATTCCGGCCAGGGACATGCTCTGGTTGTCCGCGACCGTCGCGAGGACGCCGTTGACGAGCACGATGCCCACGGCTTCCGCGAACAGAACGATCGCGGTCACGAAGGCCACTGGTCTGCGCACCACTGCGCCACCCCCTGTTACCTGTAGTACGTCCGGTACAGCGCGGACCCTACTAATCGGTAATGCTTCGGACAAGAGGAGGCGCACCGTGTGCGCCGCCCCGTGGCCGAGGCAAAGATTCCCTCGGCCGTTCGTAGGGAGTCCACAAAGAAACGCCGCGCGCCGTTGACCGTCCGGACAGAGACTTGGGCCACACTTCGTGGCTACTGTGCGGTTCAGGAACCCGGCGTACCGTGGTGCGACAAGGGATTTCGCGACTCGAGCAAGCCTCGGATCACACTCCGTGTGGGCAAGTTCACTATTGGGGACGGGTCGTACGGCCGTGTCGGTAGTCCCTAAACTCAGCTTGTTCTCAAGGAGGGAGTCATCGTGCGCAAGGTGCTCATCGCCAATCGTGGCGAAATCGCTGTCCGCGTTGCTCGGGCTTGCCGGGATGCCGGAATCGGGAGCGTAGCCGTCTACGCCGATCCGGACCGGGATGCTCTGCATGTGCGCGCGGCCGACGAGGCGTTCGCTCTGGGCGGTGACACCCCGGCCGCCAGTTATCTGGACATGGCCAAGGTGCTCCAGGCCGCGAAGGATTCGGGGGCCGACGCGATCCACCCCGGTTACGGCTTCCTGTCGGAGAACGCGGAGTTCGCCCAGGCGGTGCTGGACGCGGGTCTGACATGGATCGGGCCGCCGCCGCAGGCGATCCGGGACCTGGGCGACAAGGTCGCGGCCCGCCACATCGCGCAGCGCGCGGGGGCCCCGCTGGTGGCCGGCACGCCGGACCCGGTGAGCGGTTCCTCCGAGGTCGTGGAGTTCGCGGAGAAGAACGGTCTGCCGGTCGCGATCAAGGCGGCGTTCGGCGGTGGCGGGCGCGGGCTGAAGGTGGCCCGCACGCTGGAGGAGATCCCGGAGCTGTACGACTCCGCGGTCCGCGAGGCCGTCGCGGCCTTCGGCCGGGGCGAGTGCTTCGTCGAGCGCTACCTCGACAAGCCGCGGCACGTGGAGACGCAGTGCCTGGCCGACACGCACGGCAACGTCGTCGTGGTGTCCACCCGTGACTGCTCGCTGCAGCGCCGCCACCAGAAACTGGTCGAGGAGGCGCCCGCGCCCTTCCTGTCCGAGGCGCAGAACGCGGAGCTGTACGCGGCCTCGAAGGCGATCCTGAAGGAAGCTGGCTACGTCGGTGCCGGCACCGTCGAGTTCCTGGTGGGCGTGGACGGCACGATCTCCTTCCTGGAGGTCAACACCCGTCTCCAGGTCGAGCACCCGGTCACCGAGGAGGTCACCGGCCTCGACCTCGTGCGCGAGATGTTCCGTATCGCCGACGGTGAGGAGCTCGGCTACGGCGACCCCGCCGTACGCGGGCACTCCTTCGAGTTCCGGATCAACGGCGAGGACCCGGGCCGCGGCTTCCTCCCGGCTCCCGGCACCGTCACCCTGTTCGCCCCGCCCACCGGTCCGGGTGTCCGCCTGGATGCCGGTGTGGAGAGCGGCAGCGTGATCGGCCCGGCGTGGGACTCGCTGCTGGCCAAGCTGATCGTGACCGGCGCGACCCGTGAGCAGGCGCTGCAGCGTGCCGGGCGTGCGCTGGCCGAGTTCACCGTCGAGGGCATGGCCACCGCCATCCCCTTCCACCGTGCGGTGGTGGCCGACCCGGCGTTCACCTCGGACCCCTTCCAGGTCCACACCCGGTGGATCGAGACGGAGTTCGTCAACGAGATCGCGCCGTTCACGGTCCCCGCGGACCAGGACGCCGACGAGGACTCCGGGCGCGAGACCGTCGTCGTCGAGGTCGGCGGCAAGCGCCTCGAGGTCTCCCTGCCCTCCTCGCTCGGCATGAGCCTGGCGCGCACCGGTCTCGCGGCCGGCGCGAAGCCCAAGCGGCGCGCGGCCAAGAAGGCCGGCTCCGCCGCCTCCGGCGACACCCTCGCGTCCCCGATGCAGGGCACGATCGTGAAGATCGCCGTCGAAGAGGGCCAGGAGGTCAAGGAGGGCGACCTGATCGTCGTCCTCGAGGCCATGAAGATGGAGCAGCCCCTCAACGCCCACCGCGCGGGCACGGTGAAGGGGCTCGCGGCGGAGGTCGGCACGTCGGTGTCGTCCGGCGCCACGATCTGCGAGATCAAGGACTGAGCACCCGCTCTTCCCGCACTGGGGGCCCGGCAGCTGCCGGGCCCCCAGTGGCATCCTTGGGACGCGGAGCGGACACCAGGAGGACAGGGCGATGGCGATCAGCACGGCACCGACACCGGCCAGGCCGATGCGCGCCGACGCGCGCCGCAACCACGACCGGCTGCTGAGCGAGGCGCGTACGTCCTTCGCCGCCCAGGGCACGGACGCCTCGCTGGAGGACATCGCCCGGAAGGCGGGCGTCGGCATCGGCACGCTCTACCGGCACTTCCCGAACCGTCAGGCCCTCATGAACGCGGTGTTCCAGGAGGCGCTGAGCGCTCTGCTCGACCGTTCCCGTGAACTGGCGCACGCCGGCCGGCCGTGCACCGCACTGGTGGAGTGGCTGGGCGCGATCATCACCCACGCGGGTGAATACCGGGGTCTGGCCCAGGCGCTCATGTCGGCCTCCGGGGACGAGACATCGGCCCTGACGTCCTGCCACGTGCCGCTGCGTCAGGCGGGCGCGCAACTGCTCGCGCGGGCCCAGTCGAGCGGCTCGGTGCGGGCCGACGTGTCGATCGACGACCTGCTGCAACTGACGAACGCGATCGCGCTCGCCGCGGAGCAGACACCGGCGGATCCGGCTCTGGCCGACCGTCTGCTGCGGCTGACACTCCGCGGGCTGAAGGCCGACCCCGCCGACGGCCCGCAGTTGTCGCCCCCGCCCGGCGGCTGAGGACGGCTTCGGCCGAGCGCCCCTCACGCCTGAAGGCGTCCAGGCTGCTGCGGATCTCACACCTGACGGAGTCCCGCCCGCCGGGACCGTCCCACGGCCTTGAGCATCCCGCGGCTCAGGGCACACCCCGGCCGGGGCATCCCCGCGGCCGGGGACGGCATGCGGCTGAGGGCTCCGTGTGGCTGAGGGCTCCCTACAGCTGCGGGCGCCGTGCGGCGCCCCGCGCTCGGCCTACCGGCGCCGCATGTCAGCGACCCGGCCCACCGGTCCCTCCGCCAGCGCGGCCGCGCTCCGGAGCTGTGGCCCGAGCCCTCCCGGAGCACCGTGGCCGCCCTGGGTGCGCCGCTGGCCCGGCAACGGCATGTCCTGTCGCGGCCGGCGCCCCGGCGGCGTGGGGTCACCGGCAGCGGACTCCGTGTCGGGCCCCGCCACCGTGATCTCCACGCCCTGGTCGGCCAGAGCCTGCAACTCCGTGGCCGCACGCTCGTCGTGGACCGGTGGCTCGTCCGTCACCAGGCGGGTGATCAGCTCCGTGGGCACCGTCTGGAACATGGTGTCGGAACCGAGCTTGGTGTGGTCGGCCAGGACCACCACCTCGGCCGCGGCCTGCACCAGGGCCCGGTCCACGCTCGCCGAGAGCATGTTGGACGTGGACAGCCCGCGCTCCGCGGTCAGACCGCTCCCGGAGATGAAGGCCCGGCTCACCCGCAGCCCGTGGAGGGACTGTTCGGCACCGCTGCCGACGAGCGCGTAGTTGCTCCCGCGCAGGGTGCCGCCCGTCATCACCACTTCCACCCGGTTGGCATGGGCCAGCGCCTGGGCGACCAGCAGGGAGTTGGTGACCACGGTCAGACCGGGCACCCGCGCGAGCCGGCGGGCCAGCTCCTGCGTGGTCGTACCGGCGCCGACCACGATGGCCTCGCCCTCGCCGACCAGTCCGGCCGCCAGGTCGGCGATGGCCGTCTTCTCCGCGGTGGAGAGATGGGATTTCTGCGGAAAGCCGGACTCCCGCGTAAAACCGCCCGGCAAGACCGCACCGCCGTGCCGGCGGTCGAGGAGTCCTTCTGCCTCCAGTGCCCGCACGTCCCGCCGTACGGTCACTTCGGAGGTCTGGACGACGCGGGCGAGCTCACGGAGCGATACCGCCCCGTTGGCGCGCACCATTTCGAGGATCAATTGACGACGTTCTGCAGCGAACACGAAACTGACAGTAACGTGGCCGCGGGTTGCTTTTCAGCAGTTTGCGCCGAATAAGAGAAGTTGTACTCAGGCGGGACCCCCCGGTGGTATAGGGGCCCGCCGTCGCCAGGAGCAGGTCGTGCTACGCCTCGCCCGTGCTCTTACGGGTGTGCAACTGCCGGGCCACCTCGGCGATCGAGCCGGACAGGGACGGATACACGGTGAACGCGTTCGCGATCTGCTCCACCGTCAGGTTGTTGTCGACGGCGAGAGAGATCGGGTGGATCAGCTCACTGGCCCTCGGCGCGACGACGCACCCGCCGACCACGATGCCGGTGCCGGGCCGGCAGAAGATCTTGACGAAGCCGTCCCTGATGCCCTGCATCTTGGCGCGCGGGTTGCGCAGCAGCGGCAGCTTCACGACACGGGCGTCGATCTTGCCGGAGTCGACATCGGCCTTGCTGTAACCGACGGTGGCGATCTCCGGGTCGGTGAAGACGTTCGCGGAAACCGTCTTGAGGTTCAGCGGTGTCACCGCGTCGCCGAGGAAGTGGTACATCGCGATCCGGCCCTGCATCGCCGCGACCGAGGCCAGGGCGAAGATCCCGGTGACGTCACCGGCCGCGTAGACGCCGGGGGCGCTGGTGCGGGAGACCCGGTCGGTCCGGATGTGCCCGGACTCCTTGAGCAGCACCCCGGACTCCTCCAGCCCCATGCCCGCGGTGTTGGGGATCGCGCCGACCGCCATCAGGCAGTGGGTGCCGGAGATGACCCGGCCGTCGGCCAGCGTGACCTCGACGCGGTCGCCGACGCGCTTGGCGGACTGGGCGCGGGAGCGGGCCATGACGTTCATGCCGCGGCGCCGGAAGACGTCCTCCAGGACGGCGGCCGCGTCCGGGTCCTCGCCCGGGAGCACCCGGTCACGGGAGGAGACGAGCGTCACACGCGAGCCGAGCGCCTGGTAGGCACCGGCGAACTCGGCTCCGGTGACACCCGAGCCGACCACGATGAGCTCCTCCGGGAGCTCGTCGAGGTCGTACACCTGGGTCCAGTTCAGGATGCGCTCACCGTCGGGCAGGGCGTCCGGGATCTCCCGGGGGTGGCCGCCGGTCGCGATCAGCACCGCGTCGGCGGTGAGCCGCTCCTCGGTCCCGTCGGCGGCGGTCACCACGACCTGGCGGGAGCCGTCGGCGGCCTGGAGGCCGTCCAGCCGGCCGCGACCGCGCATGACCCGGGCGCCCGCGCGGGTGACGGACGCGGTGATGTCGTGGGACTGGGCGAGCGCGAGGCGCTTGACCCGTCGGTTGACCTTGCCGAGGTCGACGCCGACCACCCGGGCGGCCTGTTCCATGTGCGGGGTGTCGTCGGCGACGATGATGCCGAGCTCCTCGTAGGAGGAGTCGAAGGTGGTCATCACCTCGGCCGTCGCGATCAGGGTCTTGGAGGGCACGCAGTCGGTGAGGACGGACGCGCCGCCGAGACCGTCGCAGTCGACGACGGTCACCTCCGCGCCGAGCTGGGCGCCGACCAGTGCCGCCTCGTAGCCGCCGGGGCCGCCGCCGATGATCACGATCCGGGTCACGAAATGTCCGCCTCGCGTGGTGTCATCCCACGGCCGTCTGCCGCCCCGGCCGGGGGTCCGGGGGATCGCCCCGGCGTATGCAGTACGTAATTCATTCTCCCGCACGCGCCAAGCTGCTTCGCCCCGGGGCCCTCCATACGGGAACGGGGACGGCCCGGGCACGGCCTCCGGCTCCCCGCGGACCCCCCACGACCGGGGGTCGTCGCCGCCGGATCCGGCACACCCGCCGCCACCTCCCGTACCCTCGACCCCATGTCGCTCTACGCCGCGTACGCCGGCAACCTCGACGCGCGGCTGATGACGCGCCGCGCACCGCACTCCCCGCTGCGCAGCACGGGCTGGCTCAACGGCTGGCGGCTGACGTTCGGCGGGGAGCAGATGGGCTGGGAGGGCGCGCTCGCCACCGTGGTGGAGGCCCCGCGTTCGCAGGTCTTCGTGGCGCTGTACGACCTGGCCCCCATGGACGAGGACTCCATGGACCGCTGGGAGGGCGTCGGCCTCGACATCTACCGGCGGATGCGGGTGCGCGTGCACACCCTGGACGGCGAGGAGCCGGCCTGGATGTACGTCCTCAACGGCTACGAGGGCGGTCTGCCCTCGGCACGCTATCTGGGCGAGGTGGCGGACGCCGCCGAGTCCGCGGGCGCACCGCACGACTACGTGATGAACCTCCGCAAGCACCCCTGCTGACCCCGCCCCCGACCCGCTTCTGTACGAACGTACGAAGACGATCGGCCACACTCTGCGCAGACACATCTACGCGCGTAGGGAATCAGCGGTTACCCTCATCCGCGTGAACGCATCTGTTATTCCGGACCACATCCAGGGCGACCCTCTCGCCGCCGCCGCCGACGCCGCTGCCCGCCTGCGCGAGCTGACCGGCGTCGAGACCCACGACGTCGCCCTCGTGATGGGCTCCGGGTGGGCCCCCGCCGGCGATGCGCTCGGCATCCCGGAGGCCGAGTTCCCGGTCACCGCGCTGCCCGGGTTCCCGGCCCCCGCGGTGGAGGGTCACGGCGGCACGATCCGCTCGTACAGCATCGGCGGGAAGCGCGTCCTGGTCTTCCTGGGCCGCACGCACTACTACGAGGGCCGCGGCGTCGCCGCCGTCGCCCACGGTGTGCGCACGGCCGTCGCGGCGGGCTGCGGGACCGTCGTCCTGACCAACGGCTGCGGTGGGCTGCGCACGGGCATGCGCCCCGGCCAGCCGGTCCTCATCAGCGACCACATCAACCTCACGGCGGCGTCGCCGATCATCGGCGCCAACTTCGTCGACCTGACCGACCTGTACTCGCCGCGACTGCGCGCGCTGTGCAGGGAGATCGACGAGACGCTCGAAGAGGGCGTCTACGTGCAGTTCCCCGGCCCGCACTACGAGACTCCGGCCGAGATCAACATGGTCCGTGTCATGGGCGGTGATCTGGTCGGCATGTCCACGGTCCTGGAGGCCATCGCGGCGCGCGAGGCGGGCGCGGAGGTGCTGGGTATCTCCCTGGTCACGAACCTCGCCGCCGGCCTGAGCGGCGAACCGCTCAACCACGAGGAGGTCCTGCAGGCGGGCCGCGACTCCGCCACCCGCATGGGCGCGCTGCTGGCACGGGTGCTGGACCGGATCTGAGCAGGCTGACCCACCCCCGCCGGCGTCCCGGCCCCCGGTTTCGGGAAGGGGCGGGTAGGGGAAGGCCCCGCGCAGCGGCCGCGCCGGGCTCCACCTCGCCCAGCCCCGCCCCGCCCAGCCCCGCCCCCAGACAACCGCACCGCAGAAAGGCGGACACCGTGCAGCAGGACGACCTCATCACGCAGGCCAGGACCTGGCTCGCCGAGGACCCGGACCCCGAGACCCGCGCGGAGCTCGCCGGACTCATCGACGCCGGGGACCTCGCCGCGCTGGAGGACCGTTTCGCCGGCACGCTCCAGTTCGGCACGGCGGGACTGCGCGGCGAGATCGGCGCCGGCCCGATGCGCATGAACCGCTCCGTCGTCATCCGCGCCGCCGCCGGGCTGGCCGCGTACCTGAAGGCACGGGGCAGCGCGGACGGACTCGTCGTCATCGGCTACGACGCCCGCTACAAATCGGCCGACTTCGCCCGCGACACCGCCGCGGTGATGACCGGAGCCGGCCTGCGCGCGGCCGTACTCCCCCGCCCGCTGCCCACACCGGTCCTCGCGTACGCCGTACGACACCTCGGGGCGGTCGCCGGCGTGGAGGTCACGGCCAGCCACAACCCGCCGCGCGACAACGGCTACAAGGTCTATCTCGGCGACGGCTCGCAGATCGTCTCCCCGGCCGACGCGGAGATCGCCGCAGGGATCGCGGCGGTCGGGCCGCTCGACGGCGTACCCCGCCCCGAGTCGGGCTGGGAGGTCCTCGGCGACGAGGTCCTGAACGCCTACCTCGCCCGCACGGACGCCGTCCTCAGCCCCGGCTCACCCCGTACCGCGCGCACCGTCCACACCGCCATGCACGGTGTCGGCACGTCCGTACTGACGGCCGCCTTCGCCCGGGCGGGTTTTCCCGACCCCGTACTCGTGGCCGAACAGGCGGAGCCCGACCCGGCGTTCCCCACCGTCGCCTTCCCCAACCCGGAGGAGCCCGGGGCCATGGACCTCGCGTTCGCGACCGCGCGCCGGGCCGCCCCGGACCTCGTCATCGCGAACGACCCGGACGCCGACCGCTGCGCCGTCGCCGTGTCCGACCCCTCCGCCGGGGGCGGCTGGCGGATGCTGAGCGGCGACGAGGTCGGTGCACTTCTCGCCGCCCATCTGGTGGACCGGGGCGTGACGGGAGTGTTCGCCGAGTCGATCGTGTCCTCGTCGCTGCTGGGCCGCATCGCCGAGAAGGCGGGCCTCGGCTACGAGGAGACACTGACGGGCTTCAAGTGGATCGCCCGCGTCGACGGCCTGCGGTACGGCTACGAGGAGGCGCTGGGCTACTGCGTGGACCCCGAAGGCGTCCGCGACAAGGACGGCATCACGGCCGCCCTGCTGATCGCCGAACTCGCCTCCGTGCTGAAGGAGAAAGGCCGCACCCTCCTCGACCTGCTCGACGACCTCGCGCTGGACCACGGCCTGCACGCCACGGCTCAGCTGTCGGTCCGGGTGGAGGACCTGACGGTCATCGCGAACGCCATGCGGCGCCTGCGCGAGACTCCCCCGACGACCCTGGCGGGCCTCCCGGTCACCTCGGCCGAGGACCTGTCGCGGGGCACGGACTCCCTGCCGCCCACCGACGGCCTGCGCTATCACCTGACGGGCGCCCGGGTCATCGTCCGCCCGAGCGGCACCGAGCCGAAGCTCAAGTGCTACCTGGAGGTCGTGGTCCCGGTCGGTTCGGCGGACGAACTGCCCGAGGCCCGGGGCAAGGGCGCGGAACTGCTGGCGGGCATCAAGCGCGACCTGGCGGCGGCAGCGGGAATCTGACGCCGCGACCGACAGGGCTCCGGTGCCGTCGGGCTGAGACGTCGAACGCCTCCCTCGACGGCGCCCCCGCCCTGTCCGGCCCCTGCACACCCGCCGCGCACGCTCACTGACGCGTGCCCACCGGAACGACCGAGGAGCACGTCGCCTCACGACCAGACGAGTCGCCCTTCGGCGACCTCGCAGACCGGATGGTTTCCATCGGCGATCTTCGTGAGCATCTCCGCCACGGAGTCGAAGTACTGAGCCAGCGACTCGTACTCGCCGGTGATCGTATTCTCGCCCACGAACCACCTGCCGATACGCCCGTCCCGCGCGTCGATGAACTTCCCCGTCCAGCCGTCCTGGTCCGACAGGAACGGGATCCACTCATTACGCCAGAACGGATGGTCCGGCTGGTCCGGAGGGTCGAATCCACCGGGCCTGGAGCGGTTGGCGTAGAGCTTCTCCATCTCACGTACGCCCAGGAAGAAGCTGCCCTCGTCCGGGAAACCGGCGAAGCCGCAACATGCCACCTCGTCGTCCACATCTTCCTCAGGAAGATCCAGACTGTTCTGCAGCAGCCACGCCCGCAGATCCTGAGGGAGGTGGACACCCATCCGTTCCTCGGCGGCCGCGAGCATCTGTTCCGTGGCGGGCCCGGGCAGATCCGCGTGCTCGGCCGGGGCGTGCTGCCGAAGAAGAGTCATCACGCGGGACCAGCTCTCCACCACACTCATTCTCCTCTGCCCTCTCCGGACGGATGGCCCGTACGACTGCACCAGTGCGGGAGCCGGAGCGCCGACCGGAAAACCTCGCAGAGATGCTACTCCGAGCAGGCCTCCTGGCCCCGCGACCACCTGGCACCCCACGGCCCGAAGTTCAGGACCGGCCGCTCGGCAGGGTGACCGTCCGGCGGCGGTTGTGGTCCCGGCGGACCGATGTCCGGGAGGGGACGCAGCGGTGCGTTCCGCTCAGTCCAACAGCACCCGGCGGACCACGGCCACCAGTGCCATGAAGGCCGGTGGGACGAACCACCAGGGCGCCATCACGCGACGTACCGAGGACGCGGTGGTGATCAGCAGGGCGGCGGCGCTGAGCACGATGGTCAGCAGGCAGGCCAGTTCGATGCCCATAAGGGCGTCTTCGTCCCAGGGGCCCGAAGGACGGATCATCAAAGCCCCGTAGCAGCAGTATCCCGCCAGCAGGTGCAGGATCACCAGTGGTACGCCCAGAACCAGGCGCAGGCAGCCCCGGTCGTCCTCCGCGGCTTCTGCCGTCCCTCCGCCCGGCCGGTCCATCAGCGGATCGCGAGCAGCACCACGAGCAGCACCGCGCCGGCGGCGGCCGGGGCGATCAGTTCGTAGGCCCAGCGCACCGACGCGGTGGTCGTGCCAGTGGCCTTCCCGGGGTCGGCGGCTGCGTGCTCCGCGAGTTGACGGAGGTCACCCACCGTCTGGTCCGCCGAGGCCATGCGGGCCTGGGAGTCGCTGACGTCGGCATGCACGGACGTCCCGCCGCGCCGGTCGCCGTGGGCCCGACGGCCTGCCGTCCTGGCCGCGCGCTTGCGCTCGCGCAGCGAGACGGGCACCGCCCACAGCTGGTACTTGGTGCCGCTGTGGGTGTGGATCTCGGTCGAGTACTTGGCGCGCACGGCCGAGACGTCCGACCAGGGCAGCACGATCGTCCGGAGCGGGTTGCGGATCCGGATCCGCTCCTCGTTGGCGTACACGGCGGGCCGGAGCGTGAACGCCACGATCAGCGGGATCGCCGTCAGCATCACGGCGAGAGCCAGCCACGGCGTCCACCCCGAGCCCCGGACCACCGCGTCGACGCCGAGCCAGACCAGCAGCAGAAGCAGCAGTGCGCCGCTGACCAGCCCGGCGCCCGACCGGTAGGTCCGGTCGGCGTAGGCGGGCTCGGAGGGAGGTGTGGGGCTCGTCATGGTCCTGATTCTGCCTGAAGCGGCATCGGGGCTGCGGGCCCGGCCTCACCGGGGTGCGGAAGGCCCGGAAAGAGGGAGGGCCCTGTACAGGTCGCTACGCGCGTAGATATGCTCAGGTGGTGACCATGCCCACCACCGCACCCTCCCCCAAGCGCTCAGCCGCGTTCGAGCAGGGCGGGCCCCCCTTCGCCGACGCGACGGCGTCCGACAGTGCGCTGCGCCGCTTCCTCCACGGGCTGCCCGGCGTCGACACCGTCGGCCTCGAAGCGCGCGCCGCCTCCCTCGGCACCCGATCGATCAAGACGACTGCCAAGGCGTACGCAATCGATCTCGCCATCTCGATGATCGACCTGACGACGCTGGAAGGCGCGGACACCCCGGGCAAGGTCCGGGCTCTGGCCGCCAAGGCCGTCAACCCCGACCCGACCGACCGCACCAGCCCGCGCACCGCCGCGGTCTGCGTCTACCCCGACATGGCGGCGACCGCTGCCGCCGCGCTGGCGGGTTCCGGGGTGAAGGTGGCGTCCGTCGCGACGGCCTTCCCCGCCGGACGCGCCGCGCTGGACGTCAAGCTCGCGGACGTCCGCGACGCCGTGGCGGCCGGGGCCGACGAGATCGACATGGTGATCGACCGCGGGGCCTTCCTCTCCGGCCGCTACCTCAAGGTGTACGAGGAGATCCTCGCCGTGAAGGCCGAGTGCGGCTCCGCTCGGCTCAAGGTGATCTTCGAGACGGGCGAGCTGTCCACGTACGACAACATCCGGCGGGCCTCCTGGCTCGGGATGCTGGCCGGCGCGGACTTCATCAAGACCTCGACCGGCAAGGTCGGCACGAACGCGACGCCGGCGAACACCCTGCTGATGCTGGAGGCCGTACGCGACTTCCGGGAGCAGACCGGCGTACAGATCGGCGTGAAGCCCGCCGGCGGCATCCGCACCTCCAAGGACGCCATCAAGTTCCTCGTCCTGGTGAACGAGACCGCGGGTGAGGACTGGCTGGACAACCACTGGTTCCGGTTCGGCGCCTCCAGCCTGTTGAACGACCTGCTGATGCAGCGCCAGAAGCTCAGCACCGGCCGTTACTCCGGCCCTGATTACGTGACGGTGGACTGATACGCCATGGCATCTGCATTCGACTACGCACCGGCTCCGGAGTCCCGCTCCGTCGTCGACATCACACCCTCGTACGGCCTGTTCATCGACGGCGAGTTCACCGAGGCCGCCGACGGCAAGGTGTTCAAGACGGTCAGCCCCTCGACCGAGGAGGTTCTCTCGGAGGTCGCGCGCGCGGGCACCGAGGACGTGGACCGGGCGGTGAAGGCGGCTCGTAAGGCGTTCGAGAAGTGGTCGGCGCTGCCAGGCTCCGAGCGCGCCAAGTACCTCTTCCGCATCGCCAGGATCATCCAGGAGCGCTCGCGCGAGCTGGCCGTCCTGGAGACCCTGGACAACGGCAAACCGATCCGGGAGACCCGCGACGCGGACCTCCCGCTGGTCGCCGCGCACTTCTTCTACTACGCGGGCTGGGCCGACAAGCTGGACCACGCCGGGTACGGCGCGAACCCGCGTCCCCTGGGCGTGGCCGGCCAGATCATCCCGTGGAACTTCCCGCTGCTCATGCTGGCCTGGAAGATCGCCCCGGCGCTCGCCACCGGTAACACCGTGGTGCTGAAGCCGGCGGAGACGACTCCGCTGTCCGCGCTGTTCTTCGCCGACATCTGCCGCCAGGCCGGGCTGCCCAGGGGTGTCGTCAACATCCTGACCGGGTACGGCGACGCAGGCGAGGCGCTCGTCTCGCACCCCGACGTGAACAAGGTCGCCTTCACCGGCTCCACCGCCGTCGGCAAGGCCATCGCCCGGCAGATCGCCGGTACGGACAAGAAGGCCACGCTCGAACTCGGCGGCAAGGGTGCCAACATCGTCTTCGACGACGCGCCGGTCGACCAGGCCGTCGAGGGCATCGTCACCGGCATCTTCTTCAACCAGGGCCAGGTCTGCTGCGCGGGCTCCCGGCTCCTCGTGCAGGAGTCCGTCCACGACGAGGTGCTGCACGCGCTCAAGCGCAGGCTGTCCACGCTGCGGCTCGGTGATCCGCTGGACAAGAACACGGACATCGGCGCGATCAACTCCGCGGAGCAGCTCGCCAGGATCAGCGCGCTCGTCGAGACCGGTGAGTCGGAGGGCGCCGAGCGGTGGTCCGCACCGTGTGAACTGCCGTCCTCCGGATACTGGTTCGCACCGACCCTCTTCACCGGTGTCACGCAGGCGCACACCGTCGCCCGCGACGAGATCTTCGGCCCCGTGCTGTCGGTGCTGACCTTCCGTACGCCGGACGAGGCCGTCGCCAAGGCCAACAACACCCAGTACGGCCTCTCGGCCGGCATCTGGACGGAGAAGGGCTCCCGCATCCTCGCGGTGGCGAACAGGCTCCGCGCCGGCGTGGTGTGGGCCAACACGTTCAACAAGTTCGACCCGACCTCGCCGTTCGGCGGATACAAGGAGTCGGGCTTCGGCCGCGAGGGCGGCCGTCACGGTCTGGAGGCCTACCTCGATGTCTGACGGGCGACTCAGCGTCTTCAAGACCTACAAGCTGTACGTCGGGGGCAAGTTCCCCCGCTCCGAGAGCGGCCGGGTGTACGAGGTGACCGACTCCAAGGGCAAGTGGCTGGCGAACGCGCCGCAGTCCTCCCGGAAGGACGCGCGTGACGCGGTCGTCGCCGCGCGCAAGGCGTTCGGCGGCTGGTCGGGAGCGACCGCGTACAACCGCGGCCAGATCCTGTACCGCGTCGCCGAGATGCTGGAGGGCCGCCGGGAGCAGTTCGTGCGCGAGGTGGCGGACGCCGAGGGGCTGTCGAAGTCCAAGGCGGCGGCGGTCGTCGACGCGGCGGTCGACCGCTGGGTCTGGTACGCGGGCTGGACGGACAAGATCGGCCAGGTCGTGGGCGGGGCGAACCCGGTCGCGGGGCCCTTCTTCAACCTGTCCACCCCGGAGCCGACGGGTGTCGTCGCCGTCCTGGCCCCGCAGGAGTCGTCGTTCCTGGGCCTGGTGTCCGTGATCGCCCCGGTGATCGCCACGGGCAACACCGCGGTCGTCATCGCCTCGGCCGACGCGCCGCTGCCCGCGCTCTCGCTGGGCGAGGTGCTGGCCACGTCGGACCTGCCGGGCGGCGTGGTGAACATCCTGTCGGGGAGGACGGCCGAGCTGGCCGCGCCCCTGGCGTCGCACCAGGACGTCAACGCGATCGACCTCACGGGGGCCGACGCCGGCCTCGCGAAGGACCTGGAGGTCGCGGCGGCGGACAACCTGAAGCGCACCCTCCGTCCACAGGCTGTGGACACGGGTGACTGGTCCGCCGATCCCGGCACCCGGCGCCTGACGGCGTTCCTGGAGACCAAGACGGTCTGGCACCCGACGGGCGCCCTGGGAGCCTCCGGCTCCTCGTACTGACGACTGGCCGCCGACACGCCGTGGGGCCGCCTTCCGGGCGGCCCCACACGCGTGCGCGGGGCGGGATCAGCCGGTGATCAGACCGGTCGCCTCTCCCACGACGGGCAGATCACCGAGCGCGGCACCGCTGGTCAGCGGGTCGGTGACCACGGCCGTGGTCACGGGCTTGAAGTCGGCGACCTGCGTGCCCACCGCGTTGTCCAGGGGGTCCACGCCCGTCCCGGCCAGCGGGTCGAGCTGGAGGTCGGTGACGGGCTTGACGGCCCCGGCGAGCCCGTAGCCGAGCGCGCTGGTCAGCGCGGGTGCCGCCGCTTCGCCGACCGCCCCCAGGGTGCTGTCCGCGGTGTCCGAGCCCGTCGCGGGCGGAGCCGGCAGCGGCGCGGCCTGGGCCGCCGTACCTCCCGCACCGAGGGCCGCGCCCAGCGCGGTGAGGGTCAGACCGGCGCGCAGCAGAGCGCTCTTCCGGGGCTTGGACAGTGCATGACGTGCCATGTTTTCCCACCTGATCGGGACGTGTCGGGTAATCATCCGTGCGCGCAGAGTAGTTGAGGTGTGATGCTCGATACCAACAGGACCTCCCGGGGGTCCCCTACGCGGGTCAATGCCTCACACTTCTGTTCTGTGAGTTCCCAACCGATCCCCACGCGCGTCGTGCTGCTCGCCGGTCCGTCCGGCTCCGGCAAGTCCTCCCTCGCGGCACGCAGCGGTCTCCCGGTGCTGCGCCTGGACGACTTCTACAAGGAGAGAAACGATCCGACACTGCCTCTGGTCACCGGCAGCGCGGACATCGACTGGGACTCCGCCCTGTCCTGGGACGCGGACGGGGCTGTCACGGCCATAGCGGAGCTGTGCCGGACGGGCCGTACGTCCGTCCCCCTGTACGACATCGCCACGAGCTCCCGGACCGGCCGCGAGTCACTCGACATCGAACGCACGCCCCTCTTCATCGCCGAGGGCATCTTCGCTGCGGACATCGTGGAGCGCTGCCAGGAGCTGGGCCTGCTCGCGGACGCGCTGTGCCTGCGCGGCCGGCCGTCCACGACGTTCCGGCGGCGGCTGGTGCGGGACCTGCGGGAAGGCCGGAAGTCGGTGCCGTTCCTGCTCCGGCGCGGATGGCGGCTGATGCGGGCCGAGCGGGGCATCGTGGCCCGCCACGCGGCCCTGGGCGCGTATCCCTGCGGCAAGCAGGAGGCGCTGGGCCGGCTGGCGGCCGCTGCGGCGGGACGCTGCCGTACACCCCGGAAGAAGGTTCCCAACTAGCGTTCCGCCCCCGTGAAGCGGGTCGGCCCGAGCACGGCGAGCAGCTGCAGTTTCTCGTGGGCCTCCGTCCGCGGCGGAGCGGTGAGTACGAGCAGGGTCTGGGACTGGTCCTCGGTGAACAGCGCCTGGCAGTCCAGCTCGATCGGGCCGAGTTCGCGGTGGATGAGCGTCTTGTGGTCCTCGAAGCGTTGCGCGACCTCGTGCCGGGCCCACAGCGCGGCGAACTCCTCGTTCGCCTTCTGCAGGGTGCGTACGAGCTCACCCGCCCGCGACCGCGGGCCTCGCAGCCCATGGGCGGCGCGAAGGCTCGCGACCTGGGCGCGGCTCTGCCGGTCGCGGTCGGACTCGGGATAGACCGACCGCTCCTCGGGATCGGTGAACCAGCGGTAGATCGCGCTGCGGGCGAGGCCCGTGTGTCTCGACGCGTCCCCGAAGAGGGCGGTGGCCATCGCGTTCTGCACCAGCGTCTCGCCCAGTTCGGTCAGGATGAGCGCCGGGGTGTCACCGAGGCGGTCCAGCACCCGCAGCAGTGCGGGGGCGACGTGCGGCGGGGCCGAGGGCGACGCCGGCGCGTTGTGGCCGGCGATCCGGTACAGGTAGTCGCGCTCGTCGCCCGTCAGCCGTAGCGCCCGGGCCAGCGAGGCCAGCATGTGCCCGCTGGGCTGCGGACCGCGTCGCTGCTCCAGCCGCGTGTAGTAGTCGGTCGACATGACGGCGAGGGACGCGACCTCCTCCCGCCGCAGACCACGGGTCCGCCGTCGTGCGCCCGGGGGAAGCGCGACGTCCTCCGGCTGAAGCGCCTCGCGACGGCGGCGCAGGAAGTCGGCCAGTGCTGCTCGGTCCATGGGATCGATTATCGTCCGGTGCCGGCGGGCGAGCCAGGGATCGCCGATCCCCCGATAACCGGTCTCTGCACCCGTGGCGGCGGACCGGCGACGATCGGAACATGAACATCTCCGGAAACACCGTCTTCATCCCCGGCTCCACCAGCGGCATCGGTCTCGCCCTCGCCCTGGAGCTGAAGGCCAGGGGGAACACCGTCATCGTCGGCGGCCGCCGTACCGAGCTGCTGGCGCGGATCGCGGCCGAGCACCCCGGCATCGACACGGTGCGGATCGACACCGCGGACGCCGCGAGCATCGCCTCCGCCGCGAAGCAGGTACTGGCCGACCATCCGGATCTCAACGTCCTCGTCACCATGGCCGGTGTGATGCACGCCGAGGACTGGCGAAGTCCCACCTCGTTCCTCGCCTCGGCAGAGTCCACGGTGACGACGAACGTGCTCGGCCCGATCCGGCTCATCGCGGCGTTCATCGAACATCTGCAGGCGCAGCCGGACGCCACCGTGATGACCGTCTCCTCCGGCCTGGCGTTCGCACCGCTCAGGATCACGCCGAGCTACAACGCGTCGAAAGCCGCCATCCACATGCTCAGCGAGTCCGTCCGGCTGCAGTTGGCCGACACCTCGGTGCGGATCGTGGAACTCGAACCGCCGGCCGTCCGCACCGCACTACTGCCGGGGCAGGAGGAGAGCGAGCACGCCATGCCGCTCGACGAGTTCGTCGCGGAGGTCGTCGGCCTGATCGAGGCGCAGCCCGACGCCAGGGAGATCCAGGTCGAGCGCGTGAAGTTCCTGCGCTACGGCGAGGCCCGCGGCGACTACGACCAGGTCGTCGAGACGCTCAACGGCTCCGCGACGAACGGGAGGTAGCCGGGCACCGCGGGTTCCCGGGGCCGCTGCCGCCCCTGGCGAGGGCAACGCGACGGGGGCGGACAGGACCCCCCGGCCTGTCCGCCCCCGCTGCGTACCACCCCCGTGCCGCCGCCTCCCCCGAAGCCGCGGCCCTTCCCCCGTTCCCCCGTAGACCTCAGGCCACCAGCTCGCCGAAGGACTCCTCCTCGTCACGGCCGAAGCTGAGGACCTCGTCCTCACGCAGCCGGCGGAGCGACCGCCAGATGCTCGACTTCACCGTGCCGACACTGATGTCGAGGATGGACGCGATCTCCGGGTCCGTGCGGCCCTCGTAGTAGCGGAGCACCAGCATCGTGCGCTGGAGTTCCGGCAGCCGCGCGAGCGCCTGCCAGAGGACCGCGCGCAGTTCGGTGCCCCGCATCGCGTCCGTGTCGCCCACCGTCTCCGGCAGCTCCTCGGTCGGGTATTCGTTGAGCTTGCGCCTGCGCCACGCGCTGATGTGCAGGTTGGTCATGGTGCGGCGGAGGTATCCGCCGACAGCGGCCTTGTCGCTGATCCTGTCCCACGCCCGGTACGTCGAGAACAGCGCGCTCTGCAGCAGGTCCTCGGCCTCGAACCGGTCGCCGGTCAGGTGGTAGGCGGTCGCGTACAGGGAGGCGCGGCGCTCCTGGACGTAGGCCGTGAACGCCGTTTCGGCGTCCTCGGCCTGCGCCGGGACCGTGTGCGCCCCCGTGGCCTCCCTGTACGCGTCTCCCCCGTTGCCCCCCGTGGTCGCGTCAACCATCGTCAGGTGCGACGAGTGCTGACGCCCGGCGCCGCGAACACACCCCCGCGCTCCGGCGCCGGACTTCTCCGTGCTCCGCCCGATGTCGTGGAGGCGCGTGACAACTGCGCTTGAGGTGGTGCTGTGCAGTGCGTTCATGTGGCGCCCCCCATCGGTGGAGTCCGTTCGTTCCGTGTGCCATTGAGCTTGCCGGGGCAGTTTCATGACCCTGTCCCCCGACTGTCACAGAGCTGTCACAGGGCATGTCGGCGGACCGGCCGGGCGGATCGGGCCAGGGGGGTCGCGGACCGGCCGGGCGGATCAAGTCGGGGGGATTGTCGAAACGTGGCACCACCATGGGCCAGAATGACCCCCGTGCCTTTCCTGTTGCTGATCGAGGACGATGACGCCATCCGCACGGCCCTCGAACTCTCACTGTCACGCCAGGGCCACCGTGTGGCCACCGCGGCGACGGGAGAGGACGGTCTGGAGCTGCTCAGGGAGCAGCGGCCGGACCTGGTTGTGCTGGATGTGATGCTGCCCGGGATCGACGGTTTCGAGGTGTGCCGGCGTATCCGGCGTACCGACCAGCTGCCGATCATTCTGCTGACCGCGCGCAGCGACGACATCGACGTCGTGGTGGGACTGGAGTCCGGCGCGGACGACTATGTGGTGAAACCCGTGCAGGGCCGGGTGCTCGATGCCCGCATCCGCGCGGTCCTGCGCCGCGGGGAGAGGGAGTCCACCGACTCGGCCACGTTCGGGACCGTCGTCATCGACCGTTCGGCGATGACCGTCACGAAGAACGGAGAGGACCTGCAGCTCACGCCGACCGAGCTGCGGCTCCTGCTCGAACTGAGCCGGCGGCCCGGACAGGCCCTGTCCCGGCAGCAGTTGCTGCGCCTCGTGTGGGAACACGACTACCTGGGTGACTCACGGCTGGTGGACGCCTGTGTGCAGCGGCTGCGGGCGAAGGTGGAGGACGTGCCGTCCTCGCCGACCCTGATCCGTACCGTGCGCGGTGTGGGCTACCGGCTGGACTCGCCTCAGTGAGCGATTCCGCGAAGCGTTCCATAGTCGCGGGTCTTCGCTGGACCAGCCTGCGGCTGCGGCTGCTGATCGTGTTCGCGCTGGTGGCGCTGACGGCCGCGGTGTCCGCGTCGGGCATCGCCTACTGGCTCAACCGTGAGGCCGTCCTGACGCGTACGCAGGACACGGCGCTCGGCGACTTCCGCCGTCAGATGCAGAACCGGGCGGCCTCGCTGCCGCTGCACCCGACGGCGGTCGACCTGCGGGACGCCGCCGAGCAGATGGCCAGCAGCGGCCCGGGCTATCACGTGCTGCTGATCGGCACCCACGAGGGCAAACCCGTCACGGGCTCTTCGGATCTCGACTCCTTCACCAAGGCCGACGTGCCCGCCTCGCTGCAGAAGCAGGTGAACAAGAAGCAGCCGCTGACGTCGGCCAACACCTTCGAGTACCACCTCTTCTGGCAGCGTACGACGCTGGGCAACACCCCGTACCTGGTGGCCGGTACGAAGATCATCGGCGGTGGTCCGGCCGGATACATGCTGCAGTCGCTCGACCAGGAGCGCGAGGACCTCAGTTCGCTGGCGTGGTCCCTGGGCATCGCCACCGCACTGGCCCTCGTCGGCTCGGCGCTCCTCGCCCAGGCCTCGGCGACGACCGTGCTGCGCCCTGTGCAGCGCCTCGGCGACGCGGCCCGGAAGCTCGGCGAGGGCAAGCTCGACACCCGTCTCGTGGTGTCCGGAACCGATGAACTCGCCGACCTTTCCCACACGTTCAACAAGGCCGCGAGCTCCCTGGAGAAGAAGGTCGCGGACATGAGCGCGCGGGAGGAGTCGAGCCGACGGTTCGTCGCCGACATGTCGCACGAACTGCGCACCCCGCTGACCGCGATCACGGCGGTCGCCGAGATCCTGGAGGACGAGGCGGACAGCCTCGATCCGATGATCGCTCCGGCCGTGCACCTGGTGGTGAGCGAGACCCGGCGGCTGAACGACCTGGTCGAGAACCTCATGGAGGTCACCCGCTTCGACGCCGGTACGGCCCGCCTCGTCCTGGACACGGTCGACGTCGCCGACCAGGTGACCGCCTGCATCGACGCCCGTGCCTGGCTGGACGCGGTCGATCTGGACGCGGAGCGCGGCATCATGGTGCGGCTGGATCCGCGTCGGCTCGACGTGATCCTGGCGAATCTGATCGGCAACGCCCTCAAGCACGGTGGATCACCGGTGCGGGTGTCCGTACGGACCGACGAGGACGAGCTGGTCATCGAGGTGCGCGACCACGGCCCGGGCATCCCCGAAGAGGTCCTGCCGCACGTGTTCGACCGCTTCTACAAGGCGAGTGCCTCCCGCCCGCGTTCCGAGGGCAGCGGTCTCGGGCTGTCCATCGCGGTGGAGAACGCCCACATCCACGGCGGTGACATCACGGCCTCGAATCTTCCGGACGGCGAAGGCGCGGTGTTCGTGCTGCGGCTCCCCCGGGACGCGGAGAAGCTGACCGGCGAGCCGGACGGCGACGATCCCGACCGGAACGAGGAGGGCGACGAGAAGTGACGCGCAGCGACCGGGTGTACGGCACCCCGCGCAAGGGACGGAGGCGAACCGGCAGGACCGCCGCCGCGCTGGCCGCCGTCGCGGCCTGTGCGGCGCTGGCCGCCGGCTGCGGCATCCGCAGCACCTCGGTGCCGGTCGACGCGGGTGCGGCGCCGTCGCGGATGCCGTGCCGGACGACGTCGGCACAGGCGACCGCGCAGCCGCCGGAGAGCGCCTCCGTGCGGATCTACCTGGTCTGCGCCTCACAGCTGGCGACGGTGGAGCGCACGGTCGGGGTCGACGAGTGGGGGTCCGATCCCCTCCTGATCGCTCAGGCGCTCCTGAGCGAGCTGCAACGCGCCCCGGGCGCCGACGAGCGGCGGGCCGGTTTCTCCACCGACGTGCCGGCGGGGCTGCGGGTCGCCGAAGCCCGCGAAGGGGACCCGGAGGGCACCCTTCGCCTCAGTGAGCAGCCGGACGACCTCCCGGCGGAGGCGCTCGCGCAGGTGGTGTGCTCGTACGCGGAGAGCGAGTCGCTCGGTTCCGGGGGGTCGGTGCTGCTCGGCGGGCCGGGGAACTACACCCCGCGGGGCTACCTCTGCACGACGGAGACGAAGACCCGGCTCGGCGAGGTGCCCACGCTGGGTGCCGTCAAGCTGTCCTGAGGTCCGTGCTGCTCGTCACAGAGCCTCTCAGGAACCGGACGGAACCGATCCTGCCGGTCGTGGCGTCTTGGTGGACGTGCGTCACAGTTCGGACGGTCCGGCCGTCATCCGCTTCCGCGCGGCGGGGGTATTCCTCCTCCTCGCGCATCTGCTGTTCGTCAGCTGGCTGACACTGCGCCCGCTGGACGTGCCCTGGGTGACGGCCGCGAACCTTCAGCCTTTCGCCGGGATCAGGGCGGACCTGGCCCTCGGCCCGGCCGAGGCGGTGCGCCGCATCGGTGAGGGCCTGCTCCTGCTGGCGCCGCTCGGCGTACTGCTGCCGATGGCGGGCGGCAGGCTGCTGGTCTCCCCATGGGCCTCGCTGGCCCGCACGGTCGCGGCCGGAGCGCTGATCTCGATGGCCATCGAACTGGCGCAGACGGGGGTGCCCGGCCAGGTCGTCGACGTCGACTCGCTGCTCCTGAACACCGCGGGCGTCGCGCTGGCCCATCTGCTGGTCGTCCCGCTGTCGCGGTCACGGCTGCGCCGGGGCAACCGGGCGGGGGCCGGTGACCTGTCGCGGATCGGAAGCGGGGCCCGCTCGTACAGGGGTGAGGTCTCTCAGGGGGCGACCCCGACGATTACCAGGGTCGGTATCGCACCGTAGAGCGATGCTTTGTACCCCTCGCGGATCCACTATGGAAGGACAGGGAGCACGACGGAGCTGCTCCACGGAACCGTTCGCGAAGGAGCCCACCATGGCCGCACTTGTCCGCCCCAGCGAGGGACGCATGATCGGTGGGGTGTGCGCAGCGCTGGCACGGCGCTTCGGCACCTCCGCAGGGACGATGCGCGTCATCTTCCTGGTGTCGTGTCTGCTCCCCGGCCCGCAGTTCCTGCTCTACCTGGCGCTGTGGGTGCTGTTGCCGTCGGAGAAGAGCCCGACCGCGACGGCCTGGTGACCGTCGGGACCACACGGGGGGAAAGCTGTGGGGCGCGTACCCGGTCCGGGTACGCGCCCCACATGCGTGCGCGGTGATCAGCCGCCGAGCGGCAGGACGCCGGTCAGGCCGCCGGCGGGCAGGCCGCCGAGCAGGTTGGAGCCGGGCGCCGAGAGGGCACTGCTGCCGCGCTGCTGGTGCTGCTGCTGGTCGAGAAGTCCACCTGCCGCCTTCTGCACGGCGGGCAGGGCGTCGGCGGTGACGGAGTCGAGCGCGATACCGGCGGGCAGGGCACCGGCCACGGCGTCGACGGGCACGGCGACTGCGGAGGCACTGCCCGCGCCGGCGGCGGCGAAAGCGGCGCCGAGAGCGGCGACACCGAGGGTCCTGACAGCAGACTGCTTCATGTGAAATTCATCCTTGGGGAGAGGGATGTGAGCGGCTCTGCAACGTAGTCAGCCGCGCACCACTCCCGCAAACATGCCGGGACACGGAAAACGGCCGGGATCCCGCTCCTCCCGGCCGTTTCCCTTTCCGTCCGATCAGCCCGCGACGGACGAAGAGCCGCTGGTCACAGCCATCTGATCAAAGAGCCACTCGGATTTCAGCTCCGCGTACCCGGGCTTGACGACGTCGTTGATCATCGCCAGACGTTCATCGAAAGGAATGAACGCTGATTTCATCGCATTGACTGTGAACCACTGCATGTCATCGAGCGTGTATCCGAATGTCTCGATCAGCCGCTCGAATTCCCGGCTCATGCTCGTACCGCTCATCAGCCGGTTGTCCGTGTTCACGGTGGCGCGGAAATGCAGCTTCCGCAGCAGCCCGATGGGGTGCTCGGCGTAGGAGGCCGCCGCCCCGGTCTGGAGGTTGGAGGTCGGGCAGAGTTCCAGCGGGATCCGCTTGTCGCGCACGTAGGAGGCGAGACGCCCCAGCGTCACGCCGCCGTCCTCGGCGACCTCGATGTCGTCGATGATGCGGACGCCGTGGCCGAGCCGGTCCGCACCGCACCACTGCAGGGCCTGCCAGATCGACGGCAGGCCGAAGGCCTCACCGGCGTGGATGGTGAAGTGGTTGTTCTCGCGCTTGAGGTACTCGAAGGCGTCCAGGTGACGGGTGGGGGGGTAGCCCGCCTCGGCGCCCGCGATGTCGAAGCCGACCACACCCAGGTCGCGGTAGCGGTTGGCGAGTTCGGCGATCTCCAGGGCGCGGGCGGCGTGCCGCATCGCGGTGAGGAGGGCGCCGACGCGGATGCGGTGGCCGTTCGCACGGGCCCTGCGCTCACCCTCACGGAAACCGTCGTTGACCGCCTCGACGACCTCTTCGAGTGAAAGACCCGCCGTCAGGTGCTGCTCGGGCGCGTAGCGCACCTCGGCGTAGACGACACCGTCCTCGGCGAGGTCCTCCGCGCACTCCGCCGCCACCCGGAACAGCGCGTCCCGGGTCTGCATGACCGCGCAGGTGTGGGCGAAGGTCTCCAGGTAGCGCTCCAGCGAACCGGAATCGGCCGCCTCGCGGAACCAGTTGCCGAGCCTGTCCGGCTCGGTCTCGGGGAGCGCGTCGTAGCCCTGGGCCCGGGCCAGTTCGACGATCGTGCCGGGGCGCAGGCCGCCGTCGAGATGGTCGTGCAGCAGCACCTTGGGCGCGCGGCGGATCTGGTCGGGACCGGGGACATTCGGGGTCTGGCTCGTCATTCGGGCACTCTAGCGCCTACGCGCGTAGATTGCCGAGTGCCGATACGTAACAGTGACCGCGAAGCCAGATGGAATACACGTGCCCTTCTGACACTGTTCTGTCATGGCACAGCGCGCACTTCCCCTGCCTGAAGCCAGGCTGGGACGGGCCGTCCTCACGGCCGGAGCAGCACCCGAGGTCAGCGGCGTCGTCCTGCTGCTCCCGGACGGCGAGACCGACTCCCGGCGCCGTCCCTCCACCCTCTCCTACGCGGCACAGCTGCCGTTCGCACGGGCTCTGGCCCGCGCCGGCCGGGAGGACGGGCTCGCGGTGCACGTGGTGCGCTACCGCACCCGGGGCTGGAACGCCGACGCGGACCCGGCGGCCGACGCCCACTGGGCGGCCGACGAGGTCCAGCGCCGGTACGGCGACATCCCCGTGTGCCTCGTCGGGCACGGCATGGGAGGCCGGGCCGCCCTGCGCGGAGCCGGGCACGAGGCCGTCAACTCCGCACTGGCGATGGCCCCCTGGCTTCCGGAGGGCGCGCGGCCGGACCCCGAACCGGTGAGGCACCTGGCGGGACGCCGGATCCTGATCGTGCACGGCACGAACGACGCCCGGACGCATCCGGAGCTCTCCTACCGGCTGGCCGAACGCGCCAAGAAGGCCAACCGGCACACCTGCCGCTTCGAGGTCCACTCGGACGGGAACGCGCTGCGCCAGCACCGGTCCGAAGTGGTGGCACTCGCCTCCGACTTCATCCGGGGCTCGCTGTTCGCACGGCCCTACGCCCGCCCGGTCGCCGACGCGTTCGCCGCTCCCCCGCCGCTTGGGCTGCGGATGCCGCTGGCGGCGGGGTTCGGGCGGTCGCTGAGGCACTGAGGCGGCGATTGCCTGATCAGTCCGGCAGCAGGCTCCCCCGGCGCGACAGCAGGAAGCGCTTGAAGGCGGCCACCGGTGGTGTGTCGGGGTGGCCGTCCAGCCAGGCGACCCCGATCTCGCGCGCCGCGCGCGGCGCCGTCACCGTCAGCTCGACCACGCCGGGGCGTGCGACGGCGGGCGGCGGCAGGAGCGCCACCCCGAGCCCGGCCGCGACCAGACCGCGCAGGGTCTCCGCCTCCTCGCCCTCGAACGCGATCCGTGGGGTGAAGCCGGCCTCGGCGCAGAGGTCGTCGGTGATCCGCCGCAGCCCGTAACCGGGTTCGAGGGTGACGAACGTTTCGTCGGCGGCCTCGGCGAGGCGGATCCGGCGGCGGCCCGCCAGCCGGTGGTCGTCGGGGACCACCAGGCGCAGCCGCTGCTCGTCCAGGCGCATGGCGACGAGGTCCGGGGCGTCGGGGACGGGCGAGGTGAGGCAGAGGTCGAGGCCGCCCGCCCGCAGGCGTTCGATCATCGCCTCGCCGTAGTTCTGGACGAGCTGGAAGCGGACCCGGGGGTGGTCGGCGCGGAAGGCGCGGATCAGGGCGGGCACGGTCTCGGAGCCCATGGTGTGCAGGAAGCCGAAGGCGACCTTGCCCGCCGTGGGGTCGGCGTCGGCGCGGACCGAGTCGGCCGCCTTCTCCACCTCCGCCAGCGCGCGTTCGACGGAGCCGAGGAAGGTGCGGCCGGCGGGGGTGAGCGAGACGGTGCGGCCCCGGCGCGCGAACAGTGCGACGCCGAGGTCCTGTTCGAGCCTCACCATGGCCCGCGACAGCGTCGACTGGGGGACACCCAGCTCGTGGGCGGCGCGGGTGACGTGCTCGTGGCGGGCCACCGCCTCGAAGTACGCGAGACGTGGCGCGAGTACGGCCCGGATGTCTTCTTCGTAACTGCTCGGTGACAGCCGAGGCTGTGAGCTGTATTGATGCGCCATGGGAACGATTATGAGGGTTTCATGCATTGGACGCATGAAACCGTGCGGTCTACGTTCGACGTATGCCTCCTGCCAGTACCGGGGCGTCCACCGTCGTGCTGGACGCCGCCGTTCCGTCCTCTCCCGCCGCCGTCTCCCCCGCAGCCCCCGAACGCCTCACACCGGGCGGTCCCGGTTACCGCCGGATGAGCTTCGCGCTCTTCGCCGCGGGGATCGCGACCTTCGCCCTCCTCTATTCCACCCAGGCCCTGCTGCCCGCCGTCTCCGCGTCCTTCGGCGCGACGGCTGGCCAGGCGAGCTGGACGGTCTCGGCGGCGACCGGTGCGCTGGCCCTGTGCGTCCTGCCGCTGAGCGCGCTCTCCGAGCGCTTCGGGCGGCGCCAGATGATGACGGCCTCCCTGGCGGTCGCCGTGGTGATCGGGCTGCTCGTCCCCTTCGCCCCGTCGCTCGGCTGGCTGATCGCGCTGCGCGCGGTCCAGGGCGCGGCGCTCGCCGGACTGCCGGCCTCCGCGATGGCCTACCTGGCCGAGGAGGTGCGGCCCAAGGCGCTGGTGGCCGCGATCGGGCTGTTCGTGGCGGGCAACAGCATCGGGGGTATGAGCGGCCGCATCCTCGCCGGCTGGGTCGCCCAGCTGTGGGGCTGGCGGATGGCGCTCGGCGCGATCGGGCTGCTCGCCGTGGCCTGCGCGGTCGTCTTCCACTTCATGATCCCCAAGGCCCGGCACTTCAGCCCCGCCTCGCTCAACCCGAAGGCCCTCGCGAAGACGGTCACGGGACACCTCTCCAACCCGCTGCTGCGCCGTCTGTACGCGATCGGCGCCCTGTTCATGACGGTGTTCGGCGCGGTCTACACCGTGATCGGCTACCGGCTCGTCGAGGAGCCCTTCAGCCTCCCGCAGGGCATCGTCGGCTCGGTCTTCCTGGTCTATCTCGTCGGCACGCTCTCGTCCGCCGCCGCGGGCCGGCTGGTCGCCCGGCTGGGGCGCCGCGGAGCGCTCTACCTCGCCGTCTCCACCACCGCGGCGGGCCTGCTGCTCTCCCTGGCCGACCAGCTCGCCGCCGTCCTGGCCGGCCTCGTCCTGATCACGGCGGGCTTCTTCGCCGGGCACGCGGTCGCCTCGTCGTCGGTGAGCCGCACGGCGACGTCGGGACGGGCCCAGGCGTCGGCGCTGTACCAGTCCGCGTACTACCTGGGCTCCAGCGCGGGCGGCACGCTCGGGGCGGTCGCCTTCCACGCGGGCGGCTGGGCCGGCACGGTCGTGCTGGGTGTCCTGGCGGTCCTCGGTGTCCTGTCGATCACTCTCTTCGGGACCCGGGCCGCGCGGACCGAGCGGCTCCGCGCCGGGTCCCCGGCACCGGTGCACAACTGAGACCTTCCCGGCACAACCGCAGCTCCCCCACGCGCGTCCAACAAGCGGAGTCACACACCGCGGGCGAACGCGAAGGGGAGCAGGCGTACATGGAGATCATGGGGAAGATGAGCGGCGTACGGGTGCGGCGCGGCGCCGTCCTGTCCGTCGTAGGGCTGGTGGCCGCTCCGGCCCTGGTCCTGAGCACGGGGACAGCTGCCCAGGCGGCGTCCTGCACGGCGTCCAAGGGCCCGTACCAGAAGCAGGTCGAGAAGTGGCTGGGGCGGACGGCCGACGGTCGTCAGTCGTCGGCCGACTGCAAGGCGATCCGGTCGTTCCAGACCGACAGGGGCATCACACCCGACATCGGGTACGCGGGGCCGGTCACCTGGCGCACGATGAAGACGATCACCGCGCAGAAGGCGGCGGGCAAGACGCCCAACGCGGCGAAGAAGTGCCCCACGAACAAGGGGCGCATCGCCTGTGTGGACCTGACGAGGCAGCTGAGCTGGATCCAGGACGGGTCCAAGCTGAAGTTCGGCCCGGTGCCGGTGCGCACGGGACGCAACGGCGACGAGACGCGGACCGGCGCCAGGAAGATCTACTGGCGCAACATCGACCACTGGTCGACGCTCTACGACGTCAGCATGCCGTACGCCCAGTTCTTCGACGGCGGGCAGGCGTTCCACTCGGTCACCAAGTCCATGTACAACAACCCGGGATCCGCGGGCTGCGTCAACATGCGCCCCTCGGACGCGAAGTCGTACTGGAACCTCTTGAAGAACGGCGACGACGTCTTCGTCTACGGACGCAAGCCCGGTACCTGAGCAGCGGTTTCCGCGCTTCCCGCCCCCGTTGTCGGTGGCCTGCTGTAGCTTCCACAGTGCTGAGTGAGCGGTGTCACAGCGCAACAGGGGTGGAGCGATGAGTGATCAGACAGCGACGACGGACGTCGACAGCCGTCTGGAGGGACACCGGGTCGAGCTGACCGGGTACTGCTACCGGATGCTCGGCTCGGCCTTCGAGGCGGAGGACGCGGTCCAGGACACGCTGGTGCGTGCCTGGCGCAACTTCGACAAGTTCGAGGGCCGTTCCTCCCTGCGCTCCTGGCTGTACCGCATCGCGACGAACGTCTGCCTGGACATGCTGAACGCGAGCAAGAAGCGCGCCAGGCCGGTCGACCTGAGCGGACCGACACCGCTGGCCCAGGCGGCGCTCAACCCTCTTCCGGAGAACACCTGGCTGGAGCCGATGCCGGACGGCCGCATCCTGCCGTCGGTGGCGGACCCGGCCGAGGCCGCCGTGGCCAGGGAGTCGGTGCGGCTCGCGTTCGTGGCCGCCCTCCAGCATCTGCCGCCCAAGCAGCGTGCGGTGCTGATCCTCCGCGAGGTCCTGGCATGGAAGGCGAGCGAGGTCGCCGAGCTGCTCGACACCTCGGTCGCGTCGGTCAACAGCGCGCTGCAGCGTGCGCGTGCGACGCTGTCGGACACGGACAACTCGGCACCCGACACCGCGAATCCACTGGACGACGAGCAGCGCAAGCTGCTGGACCGCTATGTGGCGGCGTTCGAGGGGTACGACATGGCGGCGCTGACGGCTCTGCTCCATGAGGACGCCGTGATGACCATGCCGCCGTTCGATCTCTGGCTGCAGGGGCACGACGACATCACGGGCTTCATGCTCAGCATCGGGGCGAGCTGTGCCGGTTCCCGGCTGGTGGCGACCGAGTCCAACGGGACCCCGGCCTTCGCGCACTACAAGCCGAATCCGGACGGGCCGGGCTACGTGCCGTGGGCGATCCAGGTCATCGACATCTCGGACGGTGCCATCACCGGGATGCACTGCTTCCTGGACACCCCGCGCTGGTTCCCGCTGTTCGGGCTTCCGGACCACCTGGAGGCCGACACCGTATGAGGATCGGGCGGCCCGTGGTGACGGGCTGGGTCTTGCTGGCGGTGGGTGGCTGGGCGGCGACGCTGTGGCTGGGCGAGCCGTCCGCCACGGCGGGCCCGGACCCGGCCCCCGCCGCCGGGGTCGGGGAGGACAACCCCGAGCCGGGGCCGCAGCCGGAGGGCGGCTCCTGCTCGACCCCGACGGCTTCCCCGGCGCTCTCGGCGACCGCCGACCCGTTGCTGCTCGCGAAGGTTCCGGAGGAATACAGGGCCGGATACGTGCAGGGGGTCTTCTGCGTCCGCACCACGGCACGCGACAGTGCCAGGGCCGACTGAGCAACGGTCCCGGCTGAGCACCGGTCACGCCTGGGCCGGCCGGATGTTCGGCACCACATCGGTCAGCCCCACCAGATCCAGCAGCGCCCCGAGTTCGGCCGGGACGTTGAGCAGCCGCAGTTCTACGCTCCCGGCCCGGCGGGCGACGAGTCCCAGCCGCGCCATCGCCTCGACGAGGGCCAGATCGGGGCGTACGACACCGCCCACGTCGCAGTCCACGACGGCGGCCCCGGGGGCGCCGGTCAGCAGCGCCTCCAGCCGGGCACAGAGGTCCGGCACATCGGCGCGGGTGACGCGGCCGGTGAGGACGAGGGCGTTCGGTGTCGGGGCATCCACACCACATTGACCGCCGGCGCGCCGAAAACTCATCGCCGCGGGTGTCCGGCATCACCGACTCGCCGAATAACAAGTGTTTTGTTAATCTGGCGCCATGGTCATCTCCCCCGGTCCCGGCGAAGGACCCGTCCGGCCGGTATCCGTCTCACTCCACGAAGGCACCATCGCAGCCCTCAAGGCGCAGACGGGCAAGCGCGGCATGTCCGCGTACGTCGAAGCGCTGATTCAACGGCAGTTGGAGCGAGACCGGTTGCGAGAGCTCATCGAGGACGCGGAATCCAACCATGGACCGGTGGACCGAGCCGCGGTCGACGCCAAGCGAGCGGTCCTGCGCGGGAACAGCGCCGACTCGGCCGACGCCGCGTGAGTGGCACACTCGTCCTGGACTGCGAAGGTCTGTCCAAGCTCGTGCGGCGAACGCCCGAACTCACCGAGTGGCTGGCGGCAGCCGAAACCGAAGACATCCGGGTCGTCACCAGCTCCGTCACGCTTGTCGAAGCACGCGATCCCAGGACCAGCCAGGCGCGATTCGACTACGCCGTCTCACGCGTCAACGTCGTCCCGCCCGTCGAAGCGATCGCCCGCCACGCCAGCAGGCTGCTCGCTGCGGCGGGGCTGCACGGCCACAAATACGCCCTGGACGCACTCGTGGTCGCCACCGCACTGGCCTCACCCGCACCGGTAACCGTTCTGACTTCGGACCCCGAGGACCTACGGATGCTGTGCAACCCGAGCATCCGCGTCGTCCAGATCTGATCCTCGGATCGCGGAACCCGGCTTCCGGCGCTTACGCGATACGTTCCCGCACCACCGGCGTGGCGGTGAAGGAGGTGCCCGACGGGGCGATCTCGTACGAGCCGGGGAGCGCCTTGAGGGCGTACTCGAACTTCTCGGGGGTGTCCGTGTGCAGGGTCATCAGCGGCTGCCCCTCGGCCACCGTGTCGCCCGGCTTGGCGTGCAGTTCGACGCCCGCGCCCGCCTGCACCGGGTCCTCCTTGCGCGCGCGGCCCGCGCCGAGGCGCCAGGCGGCGACGCCGACGTCGTACGCGTCGAGGCGGGTCAGGACGCCCGAGGACGGGGCGCTGATCACGTGCTGCTCGCGGGCGACGGGGAGTTCGGCGTCCGGGTCGCCTCCCTGCGCGGAGATCATGCGGCGCCAGACGTCCATGGCGGAGCCGTCGGCCAGGGCCTTCTCCGGGTCGGCGTCCTTGAGCCCGGCCGCGTCGAGCATCTCGCGGGCCAGCGCGAGCGTCAGGTCGATGACGTCCTTGGGGCCGCCGCCGGCGAGGACCTCGACCGATTCGCGGACCTCCAGGGCGTTGCCCGCGGTCAGGCCGAGCGGGGTCGCCATGTCGGTGAGCAGGGCGACCGTGCGGACGCCGCTGTCCGTGCCCAGCGCGACCATGGTGGAGGCCAGTTCGCGGGCGTCCTCGATGGTCTTCATGAAGGCGCCGGAGCCGACCTTGACGTCCAGGACGAGCGCGCCGGTGCCCTCGGCGATCTTCTTGGACATGATCGAGCTGGCGATGAGCGGGATCGCCTCGACGGTGCCGGTGACGTCGCGCAGCGCGTACAGCTTCTTGTCGGCGGGGGCGAGACCGTCGCCCGCCGCGCAGATCACGGCGCCGGTGGTGTCGAGGACGTCGAGCATCTCGGCGTTGGAGATGTGGGCTCGCCAGCCGGGGATGGACTCCAGCTTGTCGAGCGTGCCGCCGGTGTGGCCGAGGCCCCGGCCGCTCAGCTGCGGCACCGCGGCACCGCAGGCGGCGACCAGCGGGGCGAGCGGCAGGGTGATCTTGTCGCCGACGCCACCGGTGGAGTGCTTGTCGGTAGTGGGGCGGGAGAGCGCGCCGAAGTCCATCCGCTCGCCGGACGCGATCATCGCGGCGGTCCAGCGGGCGATCTCGGTGCGGTTCATGCCGTTGAGCAGGATCGCCATGGCCAGCGCGGACATCTGCTCGTCGGCGACCTCGCCGCGCGTGTACGCGTCGATCACCCAGTCGATCTGCTCGGGGCTGAGCTCGCCCCGGTCCCGCTTGGTGCGGATGACGGAGATGGCGTCCATGGGAGGGGAGTCCTTCCGGCCGGAGGGGTAGGCGAGAGTCCCGTTGACTCTACGCGCATAGAGAGAAAACGTTCCGCCACCCCGTTCTCCGGGCGGGCCGGGTGGGCCGGGCCCGGGAACGGGGTGGCGGTGGGGGAACTACCCGAGGTTCTGCGGCCCGAAGGCCTGCGGCAGCATCTCGTCGAGCGTGCGGAGACCCTGCGGGGTCTCCAGCACGAGCTCGGGACCACCGAACTCGTACAGCAGCTGACGGCACCGTCCGCACGGCACGAGCACCGCGCCGGCGCCGTCCACGCAGGTGAAGTGGGTGAGCCGCCCCCCGCCCGTGGCGGCGAGCTGCGAGACCAGCCCGCACTCGGCGCACAGGCCGATGCCGTACGAGGCGTTCTCGACGTTGCATCCGGTGATCGTGCGGCCGTCGTCGACGAGGGCCGCGACGCCGACCGGGTAGCCGGAGTACGGGGCGTACGCCCGGGACATCGCGTCCCGGGCGGCCTCGCGCAGCTTCTCCCAGTCGACGGGTGCCGCGTCGGCCGTCACTTGCCCTGCCCCTTCCGGTAGCGCATGCCGTCCGCCTTCGGCATGCGCAGGCGCTGCGCGGAGAGGGACAGCACGAGGAGGGTGACGACGTAGGGGGTGGCGCTGACGAACTCGGTGGGCACCGTGTCGGTGGACAGGTACCAGACCAGCACCGCGGCCGCGATGACCGCGCTGATGACACCGGGGACGAAGCGCTTGCGGTAGAGCTTCCAGCCCGCGAGGACGGCCAGCATCACCACGAGCAGCAGGAGCAGCGCGTGGACGGACTCACCGCCGTTGCGCAGCTGGAGGGCGTCGGCGAAGCCGAACAGCCCGGCGCCCATGGCGAGTCCGCCGGGCCGCCAGTTACCGAAGATCATCGCGGCGAGACCGATGTAGCCGCGACCGCCGGTCTGTCCCTCGTTGTAGATGTGCGAGGTGACCAGGGAGAGGAAGGCGCCACCGAGACCGGCCAGGCCTCCGGAGATGATCACGGCGATGTACTTGTATCGGTAGACGTTCACGCCGAGGGACTCCGCCGCGACCGGGTTCTCGCCGCAGGAGCGCAGGCGCAGGCCGAAGGCGGTCCGCCACAGGACGAAGAAGGTGCCGACGAAGAGCCCCGCGGCCACCAGGGTCAGCAGCGAGACGTGGGTGACGAGTCCGCCGAGGATGCCCGCGAGGTCGGAGACGAAGAACCAGTGGTGCACTTCGACCGAGTGCAGCCAGTCCGAGAGGCCGGGCACCGTGAACTGGGTGATGCTGTCGGCGGGCGGGGACTGCTTGGGGCTGCCGCCCTTCTCCGCCGCGTCACCGGTGTTGAACCAGAGCTTGGCGAAGTAGGTCGTGAAGCCCAGCGCCAGGATGTTGATGGCGATGCCGGAGATGATGTGGTCCACGCCGAACGTGACGGTCGCGAACGCGTGCAGCAGGCCTCCGAGCATGCCGCCCACGACACCCGCCAGCACACCGATCCAGGGATCGGTCTGCCAGCCGGCCCAGGCACCGAAGAAGGTGCCGAGGATCATCATGCCCTCGAGGCCGATGTTGACCACACCGGCCCGCTCGGACCAGAGGCCGCCGAGACCGGCGAGACCGATCGGCACGGCCATCGCGAGGGCCGCGCTGATCTGGCCGGCCGAGGTGACGTCCTGGGCCCCGGTGACGGACCGCACGGCGGACAGCGCGAGCAGGGCACCCGCGATGATCAGCAGGACGACGGGGAAACTGAAGCGGGTGCGGCCGCCCTTGCCGCCGGAGACCTTGGGGGCCGCGGGCGGCGGGGTGGAAGTCGCCGTGGCGCTCACGCCGACACCTCCTGCTGGTCGGAGTTACGAGCGGCCTTGGCGGCGAGTTCCGCGCCGACCCTGCTCTGCTGACGCTTGAGGCCGTACCGGCGGACGACTTCGTAGGCGATGACGACGCAGAGGACGATGACGCCCTGGATGACGCCGACGATCTCCTTGTCGTAGCCCTCGAATTCGAGCTTGCCGGTTCCGCGCTCCAGGAAGCCCCAGAGCAGCGCGCCGAGTGCGATGCCGACGGGGTGGTTACGGCCGAGGAGCGCGATGGCGATCCCGGTGAAGCCGATGCCGACCGGGAAGTCGCCGCTGTACTCGTAGCTGTCGTTGAGCAGCGTCGGCATGCCGATCAGGCCGGCCATACCTCCGGAGATCAGCATGGAGGTGACGACCATCTTCTTGACGTCGACACCGCTGGCCTCGGCGGCCGAACCGGACTGTCCGACCGTACGGAGATCGAAGCCGAACCGGGTGCGGCCGAGCGTGAACCAGTAGGCGAATCCGGCGACGACCGCGACGACGATGAAGCCCCAGACGGGCGTCGGCGTGGTCGGGAACTCGAAGAAGTGCGAGGACTCGGGGATCGGGGTGGTGGATACCTTCGTACCCGCCTTGTCGAGGTGCCCCAGACGGCCCTGCTGGAGGAGGTAGCCGATGATCGCCGTGGCGATGGAGTTCAGCATGATCGTCGAGACGACCTCGCTGACTCCGCGGGTGACCTTCAGGAGACCGGCGATTCCGGCCCACATCGCACCGACGATCATCGCGGTGAGGATGATCAGCGGGATCTGCAGGGCGCCCGGCAGGGTCAGCGCACCGCCGAGTGCGGCGGCGAAGAAGGCGGCGAGGCGGTACTGGCCGTCGACGCCGATGTTGAAGAGGTTCATGCGGAAGCCGATGGCGACCGCGAGACCTGCGAGGTAGTAGGTCGTCCCCTTGTTGAGGATGTAGACCTGGCTGTCCGACTTCAGCCCGTAGTCGAACATGATGCCGAAGGCGCTGAACGGTTCCTTGCCGGTGGCGGCGAGCACCAGAGCGGTGACCAGGAACGCGACCACGATCGCGAGCAGGGGGGCGGCGATCCCCAGGAGCAGCCGCTCCTTGTCGAACTTCTTCATCGGTCCTCTCCCCCGTGCCGGGGGTCGGTTTCGGAGCGGTCGGCCCCGGAGTCCTCGCTGCCCGTGCCGCCCGGTGATTCCAGGTGGCCGGCAGCCGCTCCGGTCATCGCGGAGCCCAGCTCCTCGGGGGTCACGGCCGCCGGGTCGGCGTCGGCCACGAGCATGCCGCGGTACATGACGCGCAGCGTGTCGGAGAGCCCGATGAGCTCGTCGAGGTCGGCGGAGATCAGCAGGACGGCGAGGCCTTCGTGGCGCGCTTCGCGGATCTGGTCCCAGATCTGCGCCTGCGCGCCGACGTCGACGCCTCGCGTGGGATGTGCGGCGATCAGCAGCTTGGGGTGGTGGCTCATCTCGCGGCCGACGATCAGCTTCTGCTGGTTGCCGCCGGAGAGCGAGGCCGCGGTGACCTCGATGCCGGGGGTGCGGACGTCGTACTCGCGCACGATCCGCTCGGTGTCGGCGCGCGCCGCCTTGAGGTCGAGGAAGGCGCCCTTGCTGTTGGGCTTCTCGGTGACGTGGCCCAGCATGCGGTTCTCCCAGAGCGGTGCGTCCAGGAGAAGGCCGTGCCGGTGCCGGTCCTCGGGGATGACCCCCATGCCGTCCTCGCGGCGCTTGCGGGTGGCCGCCCGGGAGATGTCGGCGCCGTCGAGCGTGAGCGAACCGGTGTCGAGGGTGCGCATGCCCATGATGGCGTCGACGAGTTCGGACTGGCCGTTGCCCTCGACGCCCGCGATGCCGAGCACTTCGCCCTTGTGGATCGTGAAGGTGATGCCGTCGAGCACGGCGCGCACCACACCGTCGGGGTCGGTGGCCGTCAGCCGCAGGTCCTCCACCGTCAGCATCGGGGTGTCGGTGACGGTGGACTCCCGGGTCTCGGGCGACGGGAGTTCACTGCCCACCATCAGCTCCGCGAGCTGCTTGCTGGTGGTGTGCGCGGGGTCGGCCGTACCCACCGTCGTACCTCGCCGGATCACGGTGATCTCGTCGGCGACCGACAGCACCTCGCCCAGCTTGTGGGAGATGAAGATGACGGTGAGGCCCTCGGCCTTCAGCTCACGCAGGTTGTCGAAGAGGGCGTCGACCTCCTGCGGCACGAGGACCGCCGTGGGCTCGTCGAGGATCAGGGTGCGGGCGCCGCGGTAGAGGACCTTGAGGATCTCCACCCGCTGGCGGTCGGCGACTCCGAGGTCCTCGACGACCGCGTCGGGGCGGACACCGAGGCCGTACGCGTCGGAGATCTCCTTGATCTTCGCCCGCGCCCTGTCCCCGATGCCGTGCAGCTTCTCGGAGCCGAGAACGACGTTCTCGAGGACCGTGAGGTAGTCGGCGAGCATGAAGTGCTGGTGCACCATGCCGATGCCGCGGCCGATGGCGTCGCCCGGGCTGCCGAACGAGACCAGTTCACCATCCACCGAGATGGTGCCCTCGTCAGGCTTCTGCATCCCGTAAAGGATCTTCATCAGGGTGGACTTACCGGCGCCGTTCTCACCGACGAGGGCGTGGACGGTACCGCGGCTCACCGTGATGTCGATGTCGTGGTTGGCCACGACGCCGGGGAACCGTTTGGTGATGCCGCGAAGCTCTACGGCATGAGGACTGCTGGACGCTTTGATGGCGCACTCTCCTTGGCAGGAGCGGAGGGCGGGCGATGTACGGACACAGCGCGGGGACCGGTGGCGAAAACTACCGCGCCCGGCGGACACTACGCGCGTAGCGTCGCCGAATCGTTGGCCACCCTGCGAAGGGTGGCGGACCAGGGCAGGATACCGACACACGCCGAGGGTCCCCGGCCCGGAGGTATACGTGAACCGGGGTCCGCAGGCGCGGCGGAAACCGCGCCTGCGGACCCCGGTCCCGGTGGGCCGGTCAGACCGTGGTCTTGACCTTGATCGAGCCGTCGGCGATCTTCTTCTTCGCCTCGTCGATCTTGGCCTGTACGTCCTTGAGGTGGTCACCCGTGGTGGTCAGGCTGACACCGTCCTCGGCCAGCGAGAAGGACTGCGTGCCGGTGAGCGGCTTGCCGTCCTTGACGGACGTCACCAGGTCGTAGACGCCGCTGTCGACGTTCTTCACGACCGACGTCATGATCGTGTCGGCGTACTTCGAGAGGGCCGGGTCCTTGGCCTGGTCGGAGTCGACGCCGATGGACCAGGCGCCCTTCTTGCCCGCGACGGCCTCGATCGCACCGGCGCCGGAGCCGCCCGCCGCGGCGAAGACCACGTCCGCGCCCTTGTCGAGCATGCCCTTGGCGGCGGCCTCGCCCTTGTCGGGGCTGCCGAAACCGGACAGGTCGGAACCGGTGGACAGGTACTGGATCTGAACCTTGGCCTTCGGGTTCGTGTCCGTGACGCCCTGCTGGAAGCCGGCCGCGAACTTCTTGATCAGCGGGAGGTCGACGCCGCCGATGAAGCCGACCTGACCGTCCTTCGACTTCAGTGCCGCCGCGACACCGGCGAGGTAGGAGCCCTGCTCCTCGGTGAAGACGATGGAGGCCACGTTCTTGGCCTCGGAGACCGAGTCGATCAGGCCGAACGTGGTGTCGGGGTGCGACTTGGCGACCTTGTCGATCGCGGCCTGGTAGGCGAAGCCGACACCGATCACCGGGTTGTAGCCGCCCTCGGCGAGCGACGCCAGACGCTGCTCACGGTCGGCCGGGGTCTCGCCGCTCTTGGCGGTGAGCTCCTTGGTCTCGGCGTCGTACTCGGCCTTGGCCTTGTCCAGGCCGCGGGCGGCGGAGTCGTTGAACGAGTTGTCGCCTCGGCCGCCGACGTCGTAGGCCATGCCGATCTTCATCTGGTCCTTGTCGGAACCGGTGCTCTCGGTGGACGATTCACCGCAGGCGGTAGCGGTGAAGGCGAGAGCCGCGGAAACGGTACACGCAGCAGCGATCTTGGATACGCGGCGCAAGGGAAGGCTCCTTCAAACCTGACCGAAGCGCCTCTTCCGGCGCTGGTTTCGCGGCGATCGTAACGCGCGTAGATGTCAGATAAGGACCCGTACGGAAGCCGTTATCGGATCGTCGCGAACAGAAGATGTCCTGTCCGGTCACAAGTCGTTACGGACAGGGAACGCGACGTGGTCCGGGGGGCGTCCGCGTCCCGCTCCCTCCCTGGTCAGGCGTCCAGCAGCGCGGCAGCGGTGAACAGCTCCACGCCCACCGTGATCGCCTCCTCGTCCACGTCGAAGTCGCCCCGGTGCAGGTCCAGACCACGGGTGTCGCCGGGAGCCCGCACGCCGAGCCTCGCCATGGCGCCCGGGATCTTCTCCAGGTACCAGGAGAAGTCCTCTCCACCCAGGCTCTGTTCGGTGTCCTCGATCGCATACGATCCGCGGCGGATGGTCATGGCGGCGTCGAGGAGACCGATCGTCTCGGCCTCGTTCACCACGGGCGGCACACCACGGACGTAGTCGATCACCGTCTTGGCCCCGTGCATTGCGGCCACTTCGTCGATCGCCGCGTGCACCAGATCGGGTGCCTGCCGCCAGCTCTCCAGATCGAGGCAGCGCACCGTGCCGGACAGCTCGGCGTGCTGCGGGATGACGTTGGGCGCGTGCCCCGTCTGGAGCCGCCCCCAGGTGAGCGCCAGCCCGGCCCGTGCGTCCACGCGGCGGGCGAGCAGCGCGGGGACGTCGGTGGCGACCCGTGCGGCGGCGGTGACCAGGTCCGTGGTGAGGTGCGGCCGTGCGGTGTGCCCGCCGGGTCCGTCGAGGGTGACCTCCAGCCGGTCGCAGGCCGAGGTGATCGGCCCGATCCGGAGCCCGATCCGGCCCACGTCGACCTTGGGGTCGCAGTGCACCCCGATGATCCGCCCCACCCCTTCCAGCACCCCGGCGGCGACTGCGTCGGTGGCACCCCCGGGCAGAACCTCCTCGGCGGGCTGGAACAGCAGCCGCACCGGACGCGGCAGCACACCCTGCCGGTCCAGCTGGCTGAGGACGAGCCCCGCGCCCAGGACGCAGCTCGTGTGGACGTCGTGCCCGCAGGCGTGCGCGCGGTCGGGCACGGTGGACCGGTAGGAGACGCCCGCCTTGGTGTCAGGGATCGGCAGCGCGTCGATGTCGCCCCGCAACGCCAGCATGGGCGTCACGCCGTCCCACTCCCCCACGTCACAGACGAGCCCCGTGCCGCCTGGCAGCACCTGAGGTTCCAGCCCCGCCTTCTCCAACCGGGCCTTGATGGCCGCGGTGGTACGGAACTCCTGGTTGCCGAGCTCCGGGTGCATGTGCAGATCGCGGCGGAAGGCGATGAGCTCGGCACGCAGGTCGTCGGGCAGGGCGCCGGGCAGGACGGCCTCGGCGTGGGGCGCACGGGACTTCAACTGGTTCACCTAGTCAAGGGTAGGCCCCTGGCACCCACAACTGGCCACAGATCAACAAAAGTTCAGCCGCTTAGAGGAACATAGGACGACGCTGCGGCGTGTGACGACGCGCTGCGGTGGGTAAACTCGCCCGCTCACCGGGCTCACGCAAGCGCGCGGGACGCCTGTGAGCGGGTGGCCGACGCGCTCGAGCGGCTGATGACCCCGGTCGCTGCGGAGGCGCCCGTCGGGCGGCACCACCCGCTGACCGCCCCGCGTGACGACGGCCGCCATGACAGCTCGCCTCACTCCGCGGGGGTCGGTACGGCCGGCGAGGCCCGGTCAGCGGCACGCAGGGCCCGCGCCAGCCACTCCAGCTCCTCGGTCGCGTCGGGAGACGCGTACTGTCCGCGCACCCGGGCGACGAGCCCGCGGTAGCGCTCCGCCCCCGCCTCGATCCCGGCCTCCAGGCACAACAGCACGGCGGCCCGGTCGGCGTCGCCGAACAGCCCGGACAGCACTTCGGCCGCCGCCGGCCCGTCTGGGGCGACCCCGCGCCCTCTGACCTCCGCGACGATCTGCACGACCTGCCTGGCCCACCAGATGGACGCCCCGGGGGGACGCCTCCGCCCGGGGGCCGGGGTGCTCAGCTCCAGCATGGTGCGCATCCGGGCGCGGAACACCGGCTCCCGTACCAGCTCGGCCAGTTCGATCCAGGCGTCGACCTGCTCGGGTGTGGGGTCGTCGGGCAGTTCGATGCTCAAGGCTCCCATGCGCTCACGCAGGTGCGGTTCGACGTCGAGACCGCCGAAGACGTCCTCCTTGAACTCGTCGATGATCTGTTTGCGTTCGGCGGCGGAAAGCCGCGCCAACCGGTTCATCAGTGCTGTCTCCTCAGGGGTCGAACCACGTTTCGACACGGTGGACAGGACGGCCCGGCTCAGCCTGAGGGAGCGGATCTGCGCGTCGAGCGCGGCGACATGCGCGTCGGCGACCTCGGCGACCGTGGTGCGGCCGCTCAGGACGCGGCACACGTCGTCCAGCCCGAGGCCCAGCTCCCGCAGGGTGCGGACCAGCTCCACGCGGGCCACGGACTCGGCGTCGTACAGCCGGTAGCCGCTCGCGGAGCGGGCCACGGGCGGCACCACTCCCTCGTCCGACCAGAAGCGCAGGGTGCGCGCCGGAAGTCCGGTGCGGTGTGCGAGCCGGCCGATGGTGAGCAGGTCGGGGCGTTCGTCTTCCATGTGCGAGATCCTGGACCTTCCAGCCACTGGAAACTCAAGCGCCCGGGGGCGCGAGATCCGTGCGCTTCCGTGTCCCGGCGGTCAGGGCAGCCTGAGCAGCTCACGGAGGGTGCCCACGTGCGCCGCCACATCGCGCTCGGCGGGCGGCTCGGGGGCGTTCGTGGTCCCGGCCGAAGCAGCGCAGGTGCGGCAGGAGCGGCAGAGGCCGTCGGGGAGCGCCTCGGGACGGCCGGGGGCTCCGCACTGCGTGCACTCGACCATGGGGCGGCGCTGGGGCGCGCCCGGTGCGTCCGGGGCGGGAGAGGCGGGCAGCAGGGGCGGGAGCTTGTCGCGGAGCCTGCGCCGGACGAACCCGACCGGAGAGTCCACTGCCGCCGGGAGCCCAGCCGTGAGTGTCCGGACCAGGTACTCGGCGTTCACGCCGCGTGCGAGCCAGGCTGCGGCAGCCTCCTCCAGCGCGGCGCAGTCCGTGGCGGAGAGGGCGAGGCGGGCATCGGCCCGGCCCAGCCGGGCCAGGGCGAGGTAGGCGGGCGAGGGCCCGTCTTCCGGGGCCTCTCGCGGGGCCTTCTCCGGCACGGGGGCGGGCTCCGGCTCCTGGGCCCGCTGCTGCGGTACGGCGGGGGACGCAGCCGCGGGGGCGGACGGGGCCGCGGGGACGGCGCCGAGGAAAGTGGTCCACCACTCGTTGTCGCGGGCCGTACGGGACCAGTAGGTGCGGGTGATCCAGCGGATCTGGCCACCGCCCGCGTCGGCGGGGCACCGTACGTGGCGCAGGTGCCCGGCCACGCCCAGGGCCCTCAGCGCACTGCCGACGGCCATCTGCCCGTACAGGGGGAGGGACTTGGCCAGGGACTTGATGTCCATGGCAGCCCCGTCGGGCAGGTGGTCGACGTAACCGGCGACGTACCGCTCACGCTCCGGCAGCAGGGCGAAGTCGTCAGGTACCGGCGGGCGTTGGCCGGGCGCGGAGCGCTTTCCGTAGCCCGGATTGGCCTTCGCGTACGGGCGGGAGAGGGGTGCAAGGGCGCGCAGGGCGGAGCTAATGTGCTGCGTAGCCACGAGATCGGCTTCCATTCGATCTTGGGGTGAGACCCCGGCCCGGTGCTCTAACACCATGTCGGGGTCGTTCAGTTGTGGGCACCGTAAGCATGCGTGACGTTGCGCCGCAAGCTGGTCACGATTAGTCATACTTGCTGGCCGTTACGGGTCAGGGAGGGTGGGGAGGGTTTCTACCAACCTTCTTTTCCCCACCGGTTGACTACACGCCTCGGGTCCCGACGCCCGGCTCCCGACCCCCGGATCCCGAAGCTCGAGCTTCGGGCCCGCACCCGCCTCCATACCCCCGAACGAGTCAAACCGGGCGGTCCCGGCGCCCGAAGTCCGGGAGTCGAGCTTCGGGCCTCGGGGCGCGGTGCGGACGGATGGCACCCGACGAGCTCGGACAATCAGGCGGGGACAGGTGCCGCGTTCGATTACTCTGCGCACATGTCCAACGTGAGTGTGCACAGCGGTTACCGCACGGGGGGCCTGTGGACTGCGGCGGGAATCTCGTTCACCGTGCTGACGGCTGCCTCGGCGGTCGCCGTGTTCGGCATGCTCGAATTCGACGAACGGTGCATGCACGGGCTGGTCGAGGGGCCGGGCAGACTCCGGGACGTGCGGTACCAGGCGTTTCCACCGTCCACCGTCTGCGAGTTCCAGGGCGGGGACGTCATGTCCGTCGGAGGCCGGGACGTGCTCGGCTCCCTGCTCTGGGTCAGCTTGTCGGTCGTGGTGGTCTGCATGTTCGTGGCCCTGCTCGCCGAATGCCTCGATCCACGCCCCGGCGGCCGCCTCGTGACGCCGATGTCCAGGGCCGGGAAGCTCCGCCGTACGGCGACGGCGTTCTCCGTCACCGGCTCCGCGTTCCTCCTGCTGTACGCGCTGGCCGGCTGGAAACTGCTCGCGGGCCCGTCCTCGGCCTGCGCGGCGGGCGCGGACTGGGGGTTCCACGCGCCCAGGACGCTGGAGTACAGCTTCCTCCCGCCCCAGGCGACCTGCCAGTACACCAGCGGCATGACGGAGCGCATGAACCCCGACTGGCTGGCGTCGCTGACGGCACAGTCCGCCGCGCCCGCGCTGCTCGCCGGGATCGCCTTCGCCCTCGCGTTCAGGCGCTGGAGCGTGGAGCGGCGGGCGGTGCGAGGAGGCGGGGGCGCTGCGTCCGGTGACGGACCGGGCGGGGGCGCTGCGGCCGGCGACGGCCCTGCCCGGGAGAACGCGAACTGAGTACGGCCTCTCCCGCGCGCACGTTCGTGAAGGCATTCATCGACGCAGAGGCGGCATCCAGTTGACCAGCAGTGCGCAAGGCGAACCGACCACCCTCCTCCACCGGTTCGGCCGGACCTTCCGTGTCTGGCGCTACGGAGTGGCCCACTCCCACCTGTTGCTGCGGTCCCGCATGGACGGCGTGGAGGAATCCCGTCTCGACCTCCACTTCGAAGCGGTCGACGCCATGCAGCTCGTGAAGCGGTACGAGGACCTCGAAATCCACGCGGTCGACGACTCCGAGTTCTCCCGCGTCTACGAGAGCTCCGGCGTCCCGCCGGAATGGCGGGACACCCGTCTGGTGGTCGGTCTGCAATCCCGCAGCGGCACGGGATACGTGCAGTGCGGGCGCGTCGTCGTCGACCGGCACCAGGACGACGAGGACGGACCGCCCGATGCGTCCGCGATCCGTGATGTCGTCTGGAGCCTGCGCCCCGCGGGACTCCGCGCCCCGGTCGGCCCTGCCTGCGACCCGGAGGTCCACCGGCGGGGCTGAGGATTCGAAGGGCCGGCTTCGAAGCCACGCCCGGCTCCGGAAGGGGGCAGTCGGCCGGCGGCACCGGGGCGAGGGGTGGACCTTCCTCAGCCCTCCGCCGCCGCCACCGCCGTGGCGCGCCAGGGCGCCAGCCGCTGCACGTCCTTGGCCGTCTCGGTGACGCCGCTCAGGAAGCCCTGTGCGCGCGGGGACGCCGTGTCGCGGAGCCATTCCGGCGCTATGTCGCACACCGCGACCTTCACGCCCGTCCCCACCAGGGCAAGCGGGAGGGTGTGGACCACGGTGGAGGGGAAGCTGAGGACCGTGTGGCCGATGGGGCCTCTGCGGGCGATGAGTTCCAGGGGAAGGTCGGGGCGGACGATCTCCAGGCCGGTGGCGGCCTCCAGGGCGTGGAGCTTGTCCGCGGACTCGCGGCGGTGGGCGAAGTAGCGGGTCGCGCCGTGGGTCCGGGCCAGCGCGGTGACCGCCTCCTGGTACGGGACGGGGTCGACCACGCCCGTCTCCACCAGGGAGGTACCGACCAGGTCGGCGCCCTTGGTGATGAGGGGCGGGCCGAAGCGTTCCCGGGTCCAGGCGAAGGTGTTCGCCTGGACCTCGATGCCCTCGGGAGCGTCCACCGGCATCGCGGTGAACACCTCGACCGTGCGGGTCGCCGACGGAGTGAAGCTGCGGCGGGCCCTGGAGGTGACGGGGGCCAGGAGCAGTTCCCGCGGGCCTCCGCCGCCCCGGCGGTGCCAGCGCACCAGGCGTTCGCCGCGCGCCAGTTGGGCGACGAACTCCATGGTGGCGGTGCCGTCGTCGACGACCGTGATCCGGCGGGTGCGGACCAGGCTGAGGAGGAGTTGCACGTACCGGGAGAACGGGTCCCCGATGACGATGCGGTCGGCCTTGCGGATCAGGCCGGTCAGCGCCCGCAGGGCCTTGAGAGGCGCGCCGGTCTCCCCGCGCGCCTCCTGCCAGCGGACGGTGATGCCCTCGTCGCGGGCCAGCTCCGCCATCCTGCGCAGCTGTCCGCGCGACATCGGGTCGACCGGGGGGAGGACGACGATCGTGGTGTCGGTTCCTCCCCGGGTGTGGGTCCACTCCAGGACGTTCAGGAGCTGGACCGGGCTCTCGACGAAGGCGAGGTTCACCGGTCGGCCCGTCAGACCGCGACCGGCTCGGCGGCCGGCGCGTTCTCGTTCTCGGCGACGACGCCCGCGACCCGGCGGAGCTTCTTCATCGGGCCGAGCTCCGACTCGTACACCTTCTTGACACCGTCACCGAGCGACGCCTCGATGGTGCGGATGTCGCGGACGAGGCGCGTGAGGCCCTGCGGCTCGACGGATGCGGCCTGGTCGGAGCCCCACATGGCGCGGTCCAGGGTGATGTGGCGCTCGACGAAGGCGGCACCCAGGGCGACGGCGGCGAGGGTCGTCTGCAGGCCGGTCTCGTGGCCGCTGTAGCCGATCGGGACGTTCGGGAACTCCTGCTGCAGGGTGTTGATGACCCGCAGGTTGAGCTCCTCGGCCTTCGCCGGGTACGTCGAGGTGGCGTGGCAGAGCAGGATGTTGTCGCTGCCGAGGACCTCGACCGCGTGACGGATCTGCTTCGGCGTCGACATGCCCGTGGAGAGGATGACGGTGCGGCCGGTGGCACGCAGCGCGCGGAGCAGCTCGTCGTCCGTCAGGGAGGCCGAGGCGACCTTGTGCGCGGGCACGTCGAACTTCTCCAGGAAGGCGACGGCCTCGGTGTCCCACGGGGAGGCGAACCAGTCGATGCCGCGCTTGGCGCAGTGCTCGGCGATGGCGGTGTACTCGGCCTCGCCGAACTCGACGCGGTGACGGTAGTCGATGTACGTCATCCGGCCCCAGGGGGTGTCGCGCTCGATGTCCCACTGGTCGCGCGGGGTGCAGATCTCCGGGGTGCGCTTCTGGAACTTCACGGCGTCGCAGCCGGCTTCGGCAGCCGCGTCGATCAGCGCGAGGGCGTTGTCGAGGTCGCCGTTGTGGTTGATGCCGATCTCGCCGGTGACGTAGACGGGGTGGCCGGGGCCGGCGGTGCGGGTGCCGAACGTGCGCAGGCGGGAGGTGTTGCTCATGGTGGTGCTTCCTTACTTGGTGGGGGCTTCGGGGGTTTCGGTGGAGCGGGTGAGGGTGGGGCCCAGGAGCCAGGCCGCGATCTCGCGGATGGCGCCGGAGCCACCGGGACTGGTGGTCACGGCGCGCGCGGCGGCGCGCACCGAGTCGTGGGCGTTCGCCACGGCGACGGGCCAGCCCGCCAGGCCGAAGCAGGCCAGGTCGTTGACGTCGTTGCCGACGTAGAGCACGCGGTCGGGAGCGACGGAGTGCTCCTCGCACCACTGCTTGAGCGCCAGGTCCTTGCGGTCGATGCCGTGCAGGACCGGGACCTGGAGTTTGCGGGCGCGGGCGGCGACGACCGGGTTCTGTTCCGTGGAGAGGATCAGGATCGGCAGGCCGGCCCTGCGCATGGCGGCGACACCGAGTCCGTCGCCGCGGTGCACGGCGACGATCTCGCGGCCGTCGGAGTCGATGAGGACACGGTCGTCGGTCTGCGTGCCGTCGAAGTCGAGGACGACGGCGTCGACGTCCGCCCGGGTGGGGAACGGGGAGGGGTCCAGGAGCGGCGCGAGGGCGCGGGCGCGGGCCAGGTCGTGCGGGTCGTCGATCTCCAGGACCCTGGCGGGGTCGGTGTGCACGAGCGCCGTGTGACCGAAGAAGCGGTGGCGGTGGGTGCGGAAGCCCTCGACGTCCATGGCGTACGCGGCGCCGGTCTCCAGGTAGTCCTGGGGACGGTCCTGGCGTCGGGGGCGTACGGACTTGTCGTGGTTGACGCCGTGGGTGTCGTCCTCGGCCGGGCTGCCGTCGCGCCACACGAAGCCGTGGAAGGGGGCCACCGTGACGGCGGTGTCGGCGCCGTCACGGGCGACCGCGGCGGCGACACCGTCGATGTCCTCGCGGGTGATGAAGGGGCTCGTGCACTGGACCAGGAGCACCACGTCGGCCTTCCGGCCGTGCGACGTCGCCTCGTAGGTGTGCAGGGCGTGCAGGACCGCGTCCTCGCTGGTCGCCTTGTCACCGGCGATGGCGGCGGGGCGCTGTACGCAGTGCAGCCGGGCGTCCTCCCCCAGTGCCTCGCCCGCGGCCCTGGCCGCGGCGGCGATGGCCGGGTCGTCGGTGGTGACGACGACGTCCGTGACCTCGGGTGAGGCGAGGCAGGCGCGGACGGCCCGTGCGACGAGCGGGACGCCGCCGATCCGGGCGAGGTTCTTGGCGGGCACGCCCTTGGATCCGCCGCGGGCGGGGATCACGGCGAGCACGGTGGGGCGCGGGGTCATGGTTGCTCCTGAATCAGTGGTCACAGCTCGCCCATCCGCCGGATCACGGGGGCGATCCGCTGGACGCCGTGGCGGTAGGCGCCGCGCGCCGCGTTGCGCACGGTCTCGCGGACCGCGCCCCGGACCCGGCCCGTCCCGTCGGGCGTGACGGCGCCCGGCAGCGGCCGGCCGTCGAGGCCCAGGTGGTAGCGGGCGAGGATGCCGGGGAGGTATCCCGGCGCGGTGGCGGGCGTGTAGTAGGGGGCGATGCGGGGCAGCGGCCCGGCGGCCAGCAACGCCGCGACCCGGGCGCGGGCGGTGTCGTAGGCGGCGCCGTACGTGCCGTCGGCGGCGACGCCCTGACCGGCGAGCCACTCCGCGTCGGGCTCCGGGCGGAGGCCGCCGTCGAGGTGGTCCCAGGACGTGATCAGTCCCGATCCGATGAAGTGGTGGTTTCCGAGGGCCTCACGGACGCCGAGGTCGGAGAGGACCGCGGTCGGGATCCGCCGGTGCAGGGACTCCAGCGCGGCCGTCGAGGACACGGTGACCAGCAGGTCGGTGCGGTCCAGGACCTCGCCCATGTGCCCGTAGACGAGGCGGAAGTTGGGCGGCAGGCCGCCGGGGATGCGCTCCGCGAGGCGCTGGTAGGGCAGTTCCTCGATGTGCGTGGTGTGCTCACCCGGCTTGGAACGCAGCTTCAGGAGCACCTCGCGGCCGGGGTGCAGCCGGGCGTGCTCGACGAGCCGGCGCAGCAGGTACATACGGTCGGCGCGGGACGCCGGTACGGAGGGCTGGGCGGCGAACACGACGGTGTCGCGGCCCTCCTCCGCCCGGTGCGGCTCCCCGCCGAGGAACGGCAGGGCGGCCTCCGTGACGGACTGGGCGTCGGCTCCCACCCCTTCGTACACCGCACGGAAACGCGCGCTGTCGTGGCGGGAGTTGGCGAGGACGACGTCCGCTCCGTGGCGCAGCAGGAGCCCGTCGGCGAGCTTCTCGTAGACGACGCCGACATAACCCGTGACGACGACGGGCCTGCGGGGCAGCTCCAGTGCGGCCAGGCCGTGCAGCATCGCCTGGACGGCGCCGCCGACGAGTGCGAGGACCACGACGTCGTAGGCCTCGTCCCGCACCGTGTGCAGGAACTCGACCGCCGTCACCTCGCGCACCCGGCCGGTGTCGACCCCGACCTCGCCCACCTCGGCGAGCTGACGGGGCGTCGGGGTGGCCCGGCCGCGCAGCAGCAGCCCGCTGATCTCGACGGGGGGCTCGGCCGCACCGGCCTCCGGGGACCCGGCGAGGCGGCGCGCGGTGAGCGCGCCCCATTTCCACCGGGTGTCGGAGTCGGCGAGCACGGCTATGCGGAGCGCCGCACGGTCGGCTGCTGGGGTGACGGCCGGAGCGGCCGTTTCATCGGTACGAGGGGGCACGTCGTAAAAGCTAGGAAGCCATTTCGATGCGCGGCCCAACGTGGTGGCAACAGATGGTTAACAGCCGGTCGACGATTGGGGATTCGGACCGCCGGGCGCGGAAATCGGCAGTGAATCCGGGCTGGTTCACTTTCCTGCCGCACGTCGTTCACTTTCCGTACGGGCGGGGGTCAGGGTGAAGGCCGGGCCCGGCCCTAACGTGATGCGGGTGGTTAAGCTCTCCGTCATCGTGCCGTTCTACAACGTCCAGGCATACGCGTCCGACACCCTCCAAAGCCTGCGGTCCAATGCCCGTGAGGACTTCGAATTCATCCTCGTCGACGACTGCTCGACCGACGGGACGGCGGATCTCCTTCGCCGGGCCGTGGGCGGCGTCGAGGGGGCGGTCCTGCGCAGACACGAGCGCAACGCCGGCCTGGCCACGGCCCGCAACACCGGTCTGGACGCCGCCCGCGGCCAGTACATCGCCTTCCTGGACGGCGACGACTGGCTCGCACCGGGCCACTACGCGCGGCTGCTCGCCCGGACCGAGGCCCTGGGCTGCGCGTTCGTGCGCACGGACCACGTCCAGGTCACCGGCACGTCCCGCACGGTGCGCCGCGTCCCGCACGGCCTGCGGGACGTCGTGGGCGACCCCCGGAACGCGATCCTGCCCGCCGGCCGGACGACATCGGTGGACTACGCGTTCGCCTGGGCGGGGCTCTACCACCGGAGCCTGCTGGACCGGGGGCTGCTGCATTTCACCGACGGTCTGCGCACCGCGGAGGACCGGCCGTGGATCTGGCGCCTGCACCGGGAGGCGGAATCCTTCGCGGTCCTGGGAACGCTGGGCCATTTCTACCGGCGGGGTGTCGCTTCGTCCCTCACCCAGATCGGCGACGAACGCCAGCTGGATTTCATCAGGGCCTACGACCAGGTGCTGTCCGAAACCGCGGCGGACCGCGACGCGGACACCTTGATGCCGAAAGCGGTGCGGACGTACTGCGCCGTCATTTCCCACCACGTCACGTCCATCGGGAAATTCGAACCGCCGGTCGCCCGCACCCTGAGATCACTCGCCGCGGCGGCACTCGCACGCATGCCCCAGCGACTGCTCGACGACGTCCTGGACTCCATGGACACCGAACGGGCGACCGTGCTGCGCAGGCTGCGCCGCCGCTCCACCACCACCGAGGGAGCGACTGCCGCGTGACCACCCAGATCTTCGTCGCCTCCGGCCTCCACGGCACGGCGATGCTCGCCGCGGCCCTCGACTCCGGCTGCTTCGGGGCCTCCGGCCGCCGCGTCCTGCTGCTCTGCGAGACCGCGGAGGCCCCCGAGGCCGCGGCCCCCGTCGGCGCAGCGCCCGGATTCGACCGGCTGCGCGCCCGCTTCGACGAGGTGCGCTCGTGGAACGACGCCGTCTTCCCCCTGCACCCGGGCGCCTGGACGCCCCGCGCCGACGACGTGCCCCTGTGGGAACGCCACCTGCGACGCGCGTGGGACCTCGGGGACGAGGAGGTCGAACTGGTTCTGGAGTCACCGCACACCGCCCCCGCCCGGGCGGTCGCCCAGGTCTTCACCGGCGGGCCGGTGACCGTGTACGCGGACGGCCTGACCGCCTACGGCCCGACCGGGGCCAAGATCCCACCGCTGATCGGGACCCGTGTCCGGCAGGTGCTCCACCCCGACCTGCTCCCCGGCCTGAAGCCCCTGCTGCTGGGCGAGTTCGACGCCGTACCCCGGCCGCTGGCCGCCGAGGCCCTGCGACGGGTCTTCGGTGAACTGGCTGACCGCGCACCGGATGTCGGGGCTCCGCAGGGGGCCGCGGTCCTGCTCCTCCCCGAGCCGGGACTGCTTCCCGCCGCTGAGGAGGCGGAGCTCCACCTGCGGATGATCCGGGGCACGGCGGCACTCGGCCACACCCATCTCGTCGTCCGGCCCCACCCCGGCGGGCCCACGCCGTCCGTGGCGGCCCTGCGGGCCGAGGCCGGACGCCTCGGCGTCGAGCTGACGGTGCCGGACCCGGGCGTACCGGTCCCGGCCGAGGTGCTCTACGAGCTGCTGCGCCCCGCCCTCGTCGTCGGCTCCTGCTCGGCGGCGCTGCTCACCGCGGCCTCGTCCTACGGTCTGCCGGTGGCCAGGACCGGGACCGGCACCCTGCTGGAGCGCCTCACCCCGTACGAGAACCCGGCGAGGATCCCGGTCACGATCGTCGACGCCCTGCTGCCCGACCTGGCCGAACCCGATGCCGTGTCGGGCCGGCCGCCCCTGACCGAGGCGTCGGTGGCCGAGGCCCTCGGCGGGCTGCTGCCCGCGGTCGCCTTCGCCATGCAGCCACGCGTCCGCCCGGACCTGCGCCCGGCCGCCGAGCGCTACCTCTCCGCCCATCTGAACGCCCGGACCTGGCGCTACTTCAAGCGCCGCCGACTCGGCTCACTGGCACTCCCCGGCGTCGTCCCCGCACGCCTCGCCTTCGTCCGGCGGAACACGACACTGCGCCGGCTGGCCCTCCGCGCCCGCGCCCTCAAGCGGCGCTGACCACCGGGTCTCAGCCCAGGAGCCGGGTCAGACCGAGGCGGGTCCAGAGGAGCGCCGCGCCGAAGGAGACGGCCGTCGTGGCGGCGGTGACGGCGAGAGCCAGGGCCGCCGCCACCGGCAGGGTGAGGTCGGCGTCCACCCAGGCGTCGGTGAGGACGCCCAGCACCAGCACATGGATCATGTACGCGCCGAACGAGGCGCCGGCCAGCCGGGTCAGGGCCGGGCGCAGGCGCTCCGGGACGCGCAGGCGGTGCATCGAGAGCAGCACGCCGGTGCTGAACAGGGCCACCAGGACGCTCGCGTAGGGGATCGCGTAGTGCACCTCGTGCTGGTACGTGATGACCGCGGCCAGGCAGACGAGGGCCGGGAGCAGCCACCACAGGCTCCGCCGCCCGAACGTGCCGGCGGGCAGCGCGAGCACCAGGGCGCCGAGGACCGCGTAGATCAGCTGATACGGGCCGAAGCCCCACCCGAAGCGCGGCAGGTCCAGGTCCGTGACCCGGGCCAGGTCGCCGAACAGGGTCGGAGCGGCCCCCAGCGCGAGGAGGGCGACGCCGAGGCCCCAGGGCCGCTTGCCGGACTTCACCAGGGCGGCGAAGGCCAGGAGCAGGATCACGGGGATGTAGGCGTACAGGTACCAGAGGTGGTAGGCCGGGCGGACCGAGGCGAAGACCGCGTCGAGCGTCAGCTCGCCGGCCGGCGCGTCGTTGGTGCCGCGCAGCCTTCCCCATGCCACGTAGAGCACCGTCCACACGGCGAGCGGCACCACGATCCGTACGATCCGCTGCCACAGCCGCCGGCCGTCCCGGACCGGGGCGCCGACGAGGACGACCCATCCGGCGATGGCGAAGAACAGCGGGACGGCGAAACGGCCCGCGGAGTCCGCGACCAGGCCCGCCCAGTAGGTGCCGGGACCGTTCGCGGCCTCGCGGCCCGCGGTGTTCACGAAGGCCGACCCCGTGTGGCAGAGGATCACCCCGACCGAGCAGAGCAGCCGGATCAGATCGATGTCGTACCGGTGTTCGCGGTGCGGGCGGGGTTCGGGGGCGGGCTGCGGGGACTGCGCGGGGGCAGGTGAGCCGGCCTGGGAGACAGAGGAAGGCATGGTCATCGCAGGCTACGAACGCGGGGGCCGCGGGTGAACTCCGCTCGGGTGAACAGTCACTTCGTCCGGGTGTCCGGCAGGTGAAGGCCCCGTGCCGCCCCGGCGGTCCGGGGGCCGGGGACACGCGGTCCGCCGGGGAACGGGTCCGGCAGCCCGAAGAGGTCACGGAGTTCCGCGAGGTTGGCACGGGTGACCGACCACAGGTGCTCCTGCCGGCCGTGCACATCGGCGACGGCCGCCCGGTGGTCGTCCAGGACGGCCGCCGCGCGCTCGGCGAGACGGGCGCCCAGCGAGCGGTCGTGGACGGAGACACCCCAGTCGGGGCGGTCGATGTCGGAGAGGAAGTAGGCGAGCTTGGGGTGCGAGACCAGGCTGATGATCGGCGTACCGCAGCCGAAGGGGATCATTCCCGCGTGCCCGCGCATGCCGATCACCAGGCGCGTACGCCGGTAGAGCTCCCGGATGCGGTCGTTGGAGAAGAGGTAGAGCGGCTCCACCGGGAGGGCGATGCCGTGCTCCCGGCGAAGGTCGTGGACGAACTTCTCGTCGGCCGGCATGTGGGCCGCGTAACGGACCTCGGCGCGCTCACCGACGGCGCGTACGGCGGCGGCCGTCTCGGCCAGGAAGTGGCCGTAGTCGTGACCGAAGCGCAGACCCGCACGGTCGTAGGCACAGTTGACCAGCACGGTGTCGTCCCGGACCGCATCGTCGTCCGGGCCGGGGTCGAGGTGGCGGGCCACCGTCGTGGGGCAGGGCTGGTAGCGCACCCGGTCCCGCAGCTCCGCCGGCAGGAGTTCCCTGACCCGGTCCACGGAACCCTGGTTGCGCAGCCCGAAGAAGGCCGACTTCTCGACCAGGGCACGCAGGCTCGCGGCGAACCGCTCCCGGCGGTAGCGCTGGCCGTCGAAGACGTTGTAGCCGACCGCGAAGACGGCGAGCGGCGCGGTGATCCGGGCCAGGACGTCGTCGGGGATGTTCCACTGCCAGCCGCTGTTGCTGTTGGGCGCGGTGTCCGGCAGGAACAGCCCGCCACCGCCGACGACGATGCCGCGCCGGGCGTTCAGTTCCTCCAGGCCGGGCTCGTCGACCAGCCGGTGCACGGACCGCTCGTGCCAGCGGGCGGGTCCGGTGTCGGGTCCGAAGCACATCCGTACGGCTTCGGGGAGCACCTTGTCGCCCGCGTTCTCCTGACCGTCGGCGAACAGGGCGACATGGGCGAGCTGTTCGCCCGCGGGTGCCGGGCCGGCCGCCGGAGGGCCCGGGCGGGTACGGACGTACCACGCGTGGCAGTTGGCGTCGGCGGGGTCGGCGTCGAGGCCTTCCCGCGCGTAGGCGTGCGCGTCCTCGTCGCGGCCCAGCAGCCAGGCGAGCCGGGCGAGCTGGCCGTAGGCGCGGGCGGCGAAGTCCGGTGACACGGTGGCCAGGAGGAGGTGGGCCTCGGCCTCCTCGTGGCGGGACAGGGCCATCAGGCTGATGCCCAGCGTCTCGTGGCAGCGCGGCAGGTCGGGCCGGTCGGCGACGGCTGCGGTCAGCAGGGTGACGGCCTCGTCGTAGCGGCCCTGCTGCCGGTACACCTCGGCGACCTGACGGACCAGGTCCACCGGCGCACGCCCGCCCTCGGGGAACGGCAGGGCGCAGTGCAGGAGCAGTTCGGGGTGTTTGGGACCCGGCAGGGCGCAGTAGGCGGCGCGGAACGCCGCCTCGTCCAGCTCGTACCGTTCGCGCGCCTCGCGCGCCGGGGCGGAGGGGGTGGATCCCTCGCCGAAGTGCAGGACGACGGTGCTCTCGGGTACCGGCATGTCGTCGTACAGCCGCCCGGCCGGGAAGTCGTACGGGGAGGCGAGGGGTTCGAGGAGCCCGGCCTCCGTCAGCGCACGGTCCACCGCGGCCCCGCCGCCCCCGGCCGACAGGTCCGGCGCGGCGTCCGCCACGTCCCGGCGCTGGATTACCAGCAGCCCTTCGTCCCGCACGGTCCGTTCGCCGCCGGTCCCCGGCTGCGGCACGGCGGCCACTCCGGTGCGCAGCGTCAGCAGCGGCAGGAGGGGGCCGAGTACGACCATGCCGGGGCCGAGGGCGACGACGGTGTCGTAACCGGTCTCCCGGAAGACGTCGAGGCGGCTCTGCGCGGTGCGCGGCACGAGGCGCGGGTGCAGCCGGCGGGCGGCGTCGAACGCGGAGTCGGGCAGCCCGGGGTGCAGGACGAGGAAGTCCTCGCAGACGGCCGGGTTGGTCAGGGCGAGACTGCGCAGCAGCACCAGGAGGCCGGGCATGCGGTCCTCGTCGGCGTATGCGGCGAAGGCGATCCTGCGCTTGCCGGTGACGGCGCGCCGGTCGTCGGCGTCGGGCCGGGCGGGCTCGGGGGACGTCCCCGCCCCGGCGGGCGGGGTGCGTCTGCCGTCGGTGGGCTCGGCGGGGCTGTTCATCGGAGCGCGGTCCTCATCTCGGTTTCGTCCTCGTGTGTCGCGCGGGCCGTGACCCACTGCCGCTCGCGCGGCAGCAGCTGCCCCGGGAGCCCGAAGCCGATGAGGTCCAGGCGGTCGGCGGCGTCCAGGAAGTCCAGCAGCCGGAGCACGGTGAACGCGGTGCCGGTCCGCGGGCCCCAGCCGTCCTCGCCGAGCAGTGCCGGATCGTCCAGGGGGTGCCGCAGCGTGGCGTCTGCGACGTGGTCCTGCGCGCCGGCGACCAGGCGGGCGCGCAGCGAGCGGCGCCAGTGCGGCAGCGGGTCGCCGAAGACCATCCGGGTGCCGGCCCGGCGGTCCCAGGCAGGGCCGGTCCACGGGGTGTCCCCCCGCAGTGTGAGCGCGTGCAGGTCGGTTCGCCGGGCGGCGGAGGGGAGGGCGTCGCAGCGCACCACCAGGTCGTATCCGTCGATCAGCCGGCCGAGCGGGCTGTCCGGGTCCCGCTCCTCGTCGGCGATCCGGGGCGCCGCGGCGACCAGACAGACGGAGCGGCCCGCGACCAGACGGCGCAGGCCGGTGACCCCGACCGGCTCCGCGCCTCCGAGCAGCGGGTCGGCCATCCTGTCCCGGTCCAGCAGCCGGCGGTGGGCGGCGTACAGGGTGGTGAGGCGGCGTACGGCCGGGTCGGCCAGGCCGCCGCCCTCGGCGGTGCGCCGGCGCACGACCTCGGCGAAGGCGGTACGGGCCTGCCCGGCGGGGGCGTTGTGCAGGGCCCTCAGACGGGTGCCGTCCTCGTCGGGCAGCAGCCCGGCGGCCTCGTGCAGGCAGGCGTTGAGGTCCTTCAGGGTCGCGATCCGGCGCGCGACGTCCTCGGCCGCCGCCGGGTTCTGCTGGAGCGTCAGATGCCGTTCGTAGGCCAGCACCGCCTCGTCACGGCGGCCCAGCGCGTCCAGCGCGCTCCCGCGCAGCCGCCAGGCACCCTTGGACCTGGGGCGCAGCCCGGTGGCCTCGTCCGCGATGTCCAGCGCGAGGCGTGTCTCCGTCTCCCCGCCGGCCTCCAGCGCGCGCTGCCCGGTACGGAGCAGGGCGTCGAACAGCTCGTCCCCGTCGGTCCCGCAGGCGCTGGTGAGACCGCCGATGGCCGAGACCAGCCGGGTCTGCCGGGCGTCGCTCATGGGACCGCCCGCTGCCAGGCCCGCGAGGTAGCCGCCGCAGAGGCGCAGGGCGGCCGTGGGCTCCGGCCTCGCCGTGCCGCCACCGCCCTGCCCGGTTCTCGCGCGCACTGCCCTGAGCAGTCCGGTGAAGGTCTGGCCCATGGTCGTTCCGCCGTTCTGTCATCAGTGGACGGCCGGGGCGCATGCCCCGGCTTCGGGGTCAGAGGCCCAGGCTGCTGCGGGTGCGCCGTACGGTGCGGCGCAGCCGGATCGCCGCTCCGCGCGGGCCTCCGCCGGGCAGGGTGAGCTTCTGCAGGCGACGCCGCTTGAAGTAGTACTGCGTGCTGTTGTCGAGGTGGTCCCGCAGCCAGGACTCGGCCTCTGCGCGCAGCGTGGGGTGGAGCCCGGACTGCATGCAGTAGCCGACCGTCCGGACGAGCGGTGCGAGGGTCTCCGGCGCCTCGGACGGCAGTTCCGGCACGGGCTCGCCTGTCTGCTCGTCCAGGTCGGGCACGAGGTGGTCGACGATCGTGAGCGGGATGCGGTTGCTGTTCTCGTACGGGGTGATGCGGTCCAGGACGAGACGGGTGCCGACCCTGGCGACGGGGATGCCGTAGTAGGCGGCTGCGGTGAACATCGCGGTCGAGAAGCAGCCGACGACGAGCGTGGGCGCGCACCGCTCGTAGAGGGTCTCGGCGAGCAGCGGACCGTCCAGCGTGGTCAGTCGCACCCCGAGCGCGGCGGCCGCGTCGTCCAGCGCCCTGGAGTAGCGGGCCGGCGCGGTGGGGTGGGGCTTGAAGAGGACGGAGGTGTGACCGGCCCGCGCCGCGCCGCGCAGCATGCGCAGGTGCAGGTCCTCCTCCTCCTGCGCCGTGAGAATGTTCAGGGCGGCGAGGTACTGGCCCAGGAGCACCGCCGTGGGCGCCTCGGCCTCGGCCTCCGCGAGCCGCCGGTCGCCGGCCGCCGCCCCCGCTATCTCGCCGAGGACCTTACGGAAGGCGTCGTTCGGTACGAGCTCGGGCTCTACGCCGGACTCGGCGAGGAGAAGCGGGCGCAGTCCCGGTACGAGATCGAGGTGGAGCACCCGCTGGATGCGGCAGGCGATGGACCTGGGCACCTTGTTGCGGGTCGGGCCGTAGCTCATCAGACCGTCCGCGTAGACGTGCACGGCGCTCTCGGAGAAGATCGCGGCCAGCGCGCGGGCAGGGTTGACCTGGATGGATTCGACGGCGAGGTCGACGGGGCCGTCGGGGTCGAGGCCCCAGGCGAGACGGAAGGCGCGCTGCCAGAGCTCGGTCTCCTCGGCGCGCGGGCCCCAGCCGCTCGGGTGCTGCGGGCTGATGGCGTCGTTCCAGTCGACGACGGAGTCGAAGCGGGCGGCGATGTCCCCGTAGCCCCGCATCTCCTCCAGCCGGAGGGCGGTCTCGGGGATCGCCGCGTTGTTGGAGACGAGCAGGACGCGGTGGCTGTCCTGTCCGGGACCGAACTGTCCGGCGTCCAGCGCCGCAGCGAGTGTGGCCGCCCCGTACAGGGTCGACACCTGGAAGATCTGGGTGCGTGAGGGCATGGGTCAGGCGGCCTTCTGCTTGTCACGCAGGCGGTTGAGCAGTGTGCTGCGCCTGGTGTCCATCATCGTCAGGGTCCGGTCGAGCACCTGCTGCGGCATGCGGTGCAGCGCGGCTGCCGACTCGTGGCGCAGGCGCCGGAGGGTGGCGGGCTCGTAGGCGTCCGTCTTCTCGTTGTGGAAGGCGATCATCGCGCAGTAGGTGCGGACCGCCTTGGGGAGGAGGAGGTCCGCGTCCGGGTCCTCGCGGATCTCGTCGACGAGCGTGTCGTAGGCGGGGAAGAAGTCCAGCTGGCGGGAGTCCTTGATCTGCGTCAGGGACGTGGTGACACCGCGCCGGTAGAAGATGCCGTACAGGTTCAGCGCCGCGTAGGTGCGGGCCCGCAGGTGCAGCTGCCAGATCCACAGCCGGTCCTCGGCGGTGCGCAGCCGGGCGTCGAAACGGTGGCCGCCGTCCTCGAAGAGCCGCCGGTGGTAGACACCCGCCCACACGAAGGGGTAGTCGACCATCGTCTCCCACTCGGGAGCGGCGATGCCCTCGCGCGGGTCCAGGGCCGTGTCACGGAGCCGGGCGGGCGCACGCCGCACGACCCGGCTGGTGCCCGTGGCCTGGACGTGGTCGGTGCGGGCGAAGTCGCAGTCCAGTGCTGCGGCGGCGTGCAGAAGCCGGCTCAGGTACCCCGGGGCGTACCAGTCGTCCCCGTCGAGGAAGGTGACGAAGTCACCCCGGGCCGCGTCGATGCCGCTGTTGCGGGCCGCGGAGATGCCCACGTTCTTCTCGTGCCGGATGACCTCGGCGTGCGGAAGTCTGTCGGCCCAGCGGTCGATGACGGCCGGCGTCTCGTCCGTGGAGCAGTCGTCGACCAGCAGGAACTCGATGTCCGGGCCCGCGTTACGGGCAAGACTGCCCAGCGTCGTGTCGGCGAAGGGGCCGACATTGTGGAGCGGAACGACAACGGACAGTTTCGGCACGCGGGCCCTCGCCTTCGATCTTGGTCCGCACACGCTAGTGACGCGGGTGGAGGGGCGGGTGTCGTCCGGCCCGACGAACGGTGAACTCTGGGCGTCGTCGAGGTGACCCGCGCCGGGGCGTGCCGCAGGGCCGTGCCAGGGTCCTTGCACGGCCCTTGACCTCAACCTTGCTTGAGGTTCTACGGTCCAGGGCATGGACTACTCACATGACGACGCAGGACTGGCACGGCAGCCCATCGGCTACTGGAGCTGGGCCGCCCACGACGCGACCGTGACCCACATCCGGGCCGCACTGGCCGAAGACGGCCTGACCCAGCCCCCCTGGTGGGTCCTCAGCCAGCTCACCGACGCGGACGAGAAGGGCCGTCCGCGCGCCGAGGTGGTCGCGATGCTCCGCGGCTACCTGAACGTCGGCGACTCGCTGGAGCCCGAGATCGACACCCTCATCGACCGGGGCCTGGTCACCCAGGACCCCACCGCCCGACTCCGGCTGACCCCTGAAGGACACGCGCTGCGCGCCAAGGCGTTCGAAAGGGTCAGCAGGGCGAGTGCGGAGATCCACTCCGGCATCCCGGACGAGGAGTTCGTCGCCGCCCTCAAGGTGCTCCAGCGGATGATCCACAACGTGGGCGGCACGGCATGGCACCACTGACCCCCGCCGGGTTCAGACCCCGCTGAGCGACAGCTTCGCCGCGAACCCGAGGAACAGCACACCCGCAAGCGAGGTGGCCCCCGCCGACAGCCGCTTGCGGCGGCGGAAGGCGGTGGCCAGGCGGGTGCCGCCGAATATGAGTGCCGAGAGGTAGAGGAAGCTGCCGATCTGCAGCAGCGTGCCCAACAGCAGGAAGGAGAGGGCCGGATAGGCGTAACCGGGGTCGACGAACTGCACGAAGAAGGAGATCAGGAACAGGATGGCCTTCGGATTGATCAGACTCACCACGAGGGCCCGCCGGTAGGGGTGCTCGACGCCCGCCGCCGGGGCGGCGCTCCCCTCCGTCAGCTCGGCGGCCCGCTGGTGCCGTTCACGCCACATCGACACGGCGGTCCGCATCATCCCGATCGCGAGCCAGGTCAGATACGCCGCGCCCGCGTACTTGACGACGGCGAACAGCAGCGGCGTCGTCTGCAGCAGGGAGGCGGCGCCCAGCGCCGACAGCGTCATCAGGACCGTGTCCCCGGTCCACACCCCGGCGGCGGCCGCATAGCCCGTACGCACCCCGCGCCTGGCGGCGACGGATAGCACGTACAGCGAATTGGGTCCGGGCAGGAGAATGATCAGCACCAGGCCGGCGAGATAGGTCGGGAGGTCGGTGACACCTAGCATGAACGGAGTGTCGCACGCGGGTACGCCCACTCCGTCCAGCCGTCCGGAATGCGGCGGATCAGTCCTCGTCGCCGCCCAGCAGACGGTCCACGGAGAGCTCCATCTCCAGGCCGACCACCTCCGGCACGGTGAAGAACGTCCCCCTCTTGTGGGGCGTCCTGTTCCTGTACTCGCCACCGCGCGGATCGGTGCAGACCAGGACCTGGTCGTGCTTGCGGTCCGCGACGACGTAGACCGGGATGCCCGCCTGCGCGTAGTCCTCGACCTTGGGGCCGAGATCGTCCGCCCAGTTGGTCGAGGTCACCTCCAGGACGAGGCGGAAAACGTGCGGGGCGTAGCAGCTCTTCATGACATGGGCGTCGCGGATGTCGGCCTCGACGACCGACAGATCGGGGATCGCGTAATCGTCCGGACCGGTGGGCAGCCAGAGTCCGACCGCCTGGACCAGTCTCAGCCCGACCTTGCGCGCCCTGGCTCCGAATTCCTCGCCGAGCCAGGACAGCGCCAATGCGTGCGCGACGTCGGCCGGTGGTGTCACAGTGAGCCTCCCCTGGAGAATCTCCACGCGATGCCCAGGCAGCGAGCGTGCGGCCTGTTCGGCCGCCTCGCCGATCGTCAGCTCGGACTGCACTGTCGTCACCTGCTCCTCGTGCTGTGTCACAGCCACGGCATCCTCCTTTCGGAGACCACTGTTCACGAGCCTATCCACGGATGCGGCCGATCGGCGGGAGATCACCCGCGAGGGGAGCCCGGTCCGTCAGAACGCGTCCGTCGGGACGTACGCGCCCCAGACCTCCCGCAGCGCGTTGCAGACCTCACCCACCGTCGCCCGCGCCCTGAGCGCGTCCTTCATCGGGTAGAGCACGTTGGCCGTGCCCCCGGCCGCCTCCTTCAACTCCGTCAGCGCCGCGTCCACCACCGCCTGGTCGCGCTCGGCACGCAGCTTCGCCAGGCGGGCCGCCTGCTGGGCCTCGATCGCCGGGTCGACGCGGAGCGGCTCGTACGGCTCCTCGTCGTCGAGGCGGTAGCGGTTGACGCCGACGACGACGCGCTCGCCGCTGTCCGTCTCCTGGGCGATCCGGTACGCGCTGCGCTCGATCTCGCCCTTCTGGAAGCCGCGTTCGATGGCGTCGACCGCGCCCCCCATGTCCTCGACCTTGCCCATCAGCTCCAGGGCCGCGGCCTCGACGTCGTCGGTCATCCGCTCGACGACGTACGACCCCGCGAAGGGGTCCACCGTCGCCGTCACGTCCGTCTCGTACGCCAGGACCTGCTGCGTGCGCAGCGCCAGGCGGGCCGACTTGTCCGTCGGCAGGGCGATGGCCTCGTCGAAGGAGTTGGTGTGCAGCGACTGCGTGCCGCCGAGGACCGCGCCCAGGCCCTGCACGGCGACCCGGACGAGATTGACCTCGGGCTGTTGTGCGGTGAGCTGCACCCCGGCGGTCTGGGTGTGGAAGCGGAGCATCAGGGACTTGGGGTTCTCCGCCCCGAACTCCTCCCGCATCACCCGCGCCCAGATCCTGCGCGCGGCACGGAACTTGGCGACCTCCTCGAGGATCGTCGTGCGGGCGACGAAGAAGAAGGAGAGCCGCGGGGCGAAGTCGTCCACGTCCATGCCGGCCGCGACGGCGGTGCGGACGTACTCGATGCCGTCCGCGAGGGTGAACGCGATCTCCTGCGCGGGCGAGGCGCCCGCCTCGGCCATGTGGTAGCCGGAGATCGAGATCGTGTTCCACTTCGGGATCTCGGCCCGGCAGTACTTGAAGATGTCGGCGATCAGCCGCAGCGAGGGCTTGGGCGGGAAGATGTACGTGCCCCGGGCGATGTACTCCTTGAGCACGTCGTTCTGGATCGTGCCCGTCAGCCGGTCCGCGGGCACCCCCTGCTCCTCGGCGACCAGTTGGTAGAGCAGGAGGAGGAGCGACGCGGGGGCGTTGATGGTCATCGAGGTGGAGACCTCGTCCAGCGGGATCCCGTCGAAGAGCACGCGCATGTCGTCGATCGAGTCGATCGCCACGCCGACCTTGCCGACCTCGCCGGAGGCGATGGGGGCGTCCGAGTCGTGCCCCATCTGGGTGGGCAGGTCGAACGCGACGGACAGGCCCGCCGTGCCGTTGGCGATCAGCTGCTTGTAACGGGCGTTGGACTCGGTGGCGGTGCCGAAGCCCGCGTACTGCCGCATCGTCCACGGCCGGCCCGTGTACATCGTGGGATAGACACCACGCGTGAAAGGGAAGGCGCCCGGGTCGCCCAGCTTCTCCTCGGCGCGCCAGCCGTCGAGCGCCTCAGGCCCGTACACCGGCTCGATGGGCAGTCCCGACTCGGACTCTCGCGTCATCTGCTGTGCCTCCCACTCAAGCTACTTATCGGTAACAAATCTCGCGACGGACACTATCGGCGACGCCACGACCAGCGGGGTCCCCGCGCTGGGACCTTCCTCACAGCACGTGCCCGAAGGCCTGCCCGGACACGTGCCCCTCATCATGCGCAGGATTGGGCAACCGGGCAGGGTGGGAATCCGTCCCATGGGTTATCCGTGTCGCGCGAGGGGTCTCGTGCGGCAGGGCGGCGACGGGCGAGCCAGGGGGCCGGGATGAGACGGACACGCACGAAGAACGGCGCGCGCAGGGCGGGCCCGGCGGTCGTCGGCGTCCTCGCGCTGGCCCTGCTGTCGGCGGGCTGCAAGGTGGAGACGGTCGGCGCGGCGGAGCCGACCGCCCTCCCGACGACGGCGTCCCCGAGCCCCACGGACGACGCCAAGCCGGGCAGCGGCCCGCCGAGCCCCTCGGCCACCCCCTCGCGGACGCCGAGTGCGCGCCCCTCCCCGCGGCCCAGCACCCTGATGTCCGTCGGGGACCGGAGCGAGCGCGTCCGGGAGCTCCAGGCGCGACTGCGCCAGATCGGCCACTTCGACCGCAGCCCCACGGGGTACTACGGCACAGTGACCGTCGCCTCCGTGCAGTCCTTCCAGGGCAAGCGGGGCCTGTCCCGCACGGGGCGGACCGACACGGTGACCTGGGAACGGCTGCTCGCGATGACGCGGAAGCCGACGGCGAGGGAACTCGACCCGCCGGCCCCCGGACCGGCGGCCGCGAAGCCCGACGCCCGCTGTCTGGAGGGACGGGTGCTGTGCATCAGCAAGAACAGCCGCACCCTGTCCTGGATGATCGACGGCCGCGTCGTCTCGTCGATGGATGTGCGCTTCGGCTCGCAGTACACGCCCACCCGTGAGGGGACCTTCTCGGTGTACTGGAAGTCCCGCCACCACGTGTCGACGCTCTACGACTCCCCCATGCCGTACGCAATGTTCTTCAGCGGCGGCCAGGCCGTGCACTACTCGTCGGACTTCGCCGCGCGCGGTTACAACGGTGCCTCGCACGGCTGCGTGAACGTGCGGGACGAGGGGAAGATCGCTTCACTCTTCGCCCAGGTGGAGAACGGCGACAAGGTCGTCATCCACTGGTAGGGATCCAGCCGGAGCGGAGGCGCGGGCGGGACCGGGGGAACGTGTCCCGCCCGCGCCGGATGCGCTGAGCCGAAGGTACGGGGGGAACCCCGGCTCCATTGCGCTGCCGATGACCAGTCGGCACTCACTACTGCGTCGAGCCGTGGAAGAACGTTACAGCTGATGCGTCGACGCAGGTCAGCGCATTGTGGGGAAGCGGTCGGACGAGGAGTTCGTGGGTGCTGCCGTCGGCTGCGGGGCCGCGCCGGCCTGCGGCCCGCCGGACCGTGTGCCCACCGCGGACGGCGTACGGAAGACGACCGAGGGAGTGGAGCCCCCGCCGTCCGCCCCGCTCTCACCGCCGAGGCCCCGGTCGCCGCCCGGGCCGTCACCGCCGCTGTCGCCACTGCGGCCCTGGGGATCCAGAAGGCGGTCGCAGAAGCGGTCCAGGTTTTCCTCGCCGTCCGCCAGTTCGAGGAGCCGGCGCTCGTCCTTCTGGCTCAGGGCGTCCTTGCGGTAGGCGAGGCAGGCCTTGACCGATCTCTTGTACACCTCGGCCGCCGAGCGTTCGGGAACCTCGCGCCCCTCCGTGCCATCCTGGGCGCCGCCGGTGCCGGTCTCTTTGTCGCCGTCCTCGGATTCCGTGGCGCCGCCGCCGTCCTGCTCGGTAGGCCCGCCGCTCCCCTCGGGCCCGGTGTCCGGCACGTCCGAGGCCGTCGGCGGACTGGGCGGACCGGGCGTGGCGGAGGGCGCCGGCGAGGGTGCACCGGTGTCGGGCACCTCGGCGTCCAGCTCTTCGGGAGACGCGGCGGCCGAGACGGAGGACGCCGGGGCCGGCGAGCCGACGCCGCCGAACGGTGCGGGGAGGATTCCGGTGCCCCCTGCGACCGCCACCCCGCCGAGTGCGCACCCGGCGAGCGAGACGGCGAGGCCGTAGCGCACCGGACGGGTCCAGCGCGGACGCCGGCGCGGGGCCGTGTGTTCCGTTCCGATCCGTACGGCGTGCAGCGCGTCCTGCTGCTCGGCCTGGCCACCCCGGCTGACCGCGCCTGCCCGCCTCGCGCCCCGGGACGTCTCGCGGAAGGCTGCGAGCACGGCCGCCTCGCCGGGCAGTTCGTCACCGGACGGGCGCGGGGCCCGCAGCGCGAGCAGGGCGGCCTCCAGCCGGCGGGCCTCGGTCCTCGCGTGATCGTCGACGGTCTCGACGGACTCGCCACGGAGCAACAGCTCCGCCGCGTCCGCGTCAAGCCACTCGTGCTGCTCGTCGGCCATCACATGTCCTTCTGCGTCCAAGGACGCGAATGCGTCACACCGGCGGGCGTCACGGCGTCCTGACGGCCGGGGCGTTGCGGGGGTACTGCGCCGAGCTCCGCGGCGATCGCCGGAATGCCGCCCTCCGGGCTCTGGTCGGCGCCGACCAGCTCCGCCAGCCTCTTCAGCCCCCGGTGGGCGGCGGTGCGCACCGCGCCGGGGCGCTTGCCCAGGGTCCGGGCCGCGCTCTTCGCGTCGAGTCCGATCACCACGCGGAGCACGACCGCCTCGGCCTGGTCCTGGGGAAGTTGCGCGATGAGGGACATGGCCCGCCCGGTGGCCAGCGACTCCAGAGCCTCTCCCGCCGTGTCGGACTCGGCTGCCTCGTCGGCCAGTTCGGTCTCGTCGCCGCCGATCGCGGGGCGCCTGCCCCGCATCCGTATGTGGTCGAGCGAGCGGTTGCGCGCTATGCGGGCCGCCCAGCCGCGGAAGCGGTCGGCGTCCCCGCTGAACCGGTCGAGGTCACGCGCGATCTGCAGCCAGGACTCGGACGCCACGTCCTCGGAGTCCGGTTCACCGACCAGCGTCCGTATGTAGCCCAGCAGCCGTGGGTGCACGGCGCGGTACACAGTCCGGAAGGCGTCCTCGTCCCCGTCCTGTGCCGCGAGCACCGCGGCGGTCAGCTCCGCGTCGTCCCCCAGCACTCCCTCAACCCGTCCCGCTGATCCGTCGTAGCTGGTCACCACTGCTGCGCCACTCTGCGCGACTCAGCACGCTACGTGGTCGGACTGCGCCCCGTCCATGACTTGTACAACCTGCAACTGTTTCCTGACGCACCGCGGTGTGACAGAAAACGCACCCGCGGCGCTGACATGAGTACGGGGTCGCTCTGCGGCCCCGTGGAAGACGGCCGGGGCCTCTCCTGTGGGGGGTGGCGGCCCCGGCCGTCGCCCCCCTCTCCCCCTCCTGAACTGGCAAAAACGTGGGCATCGGGACGCCTGAACGACCGGCGCGTGCCCGGCGCGGCGCGCGCTCCGGGCCGACGGCGCGAAGGAGGGCCGGCCTCGACCTCTGCCACAACAACAGAACTCCTGGCCGGACAGAGGCCCCCTACGGCTCTGTCCGGCCAGGAGTGGCGGCCCCGGTCGCCCTTCAGGAATTCGCCTCTCCGCGCCGCGGCCACGCCGGGACCTCCTGCGTGACCGACGCGCAGGCAGACGGCGTGGGTGGCGGGGTTCAGGAACGAGGCAGTCCCACGTGCACGCCCATGGCTGTCGCCGCGTGGACGAAGAACGCTTCCGGATCGGCGGCGACACCGGCGATGTGCCCGTACGCCTCGAATCCGAGCATGCCGTGCAGTTGGGTCCAGGCAGTGAGCATCCGCGTGACCACGGGGTCCGGCAGTCCCGCGAGCAGACCTGCCGTCAGCGGCTCCACATTCCGGCGCATGCCCTGCGACAGTGCCGGATCCTCGGCGTGGGAGGCGAGAACCCCGGCCTCCTTCGCCTGATGCAGTGTCGCCAGCAGAGCCAGGACCGTCCGCGCACCCGCCGCCATCGTCTCGGGGGGAGCGCTGTAACCGGGCACCGGGGCTGCCCAGATCAGCGCGTACTCGTCAGGGTGGTCAAGGGCCCACCGCCGGACGTTCAGGCAGATCTCGACCCACCGGGCCAGGTAGCTCCCCGAGAGGGCGGAAGCGGAGCCGACGGCATCGGCGGGACCGCTCGACTGCCGCTCGGCGGCGTCACCCATCGCGTTGTACGCGCTCAGGACGAGATCGGTCAGCAGGTCCCACTCACCGGGATACGCCTTGCGGGCATCACCCGGGTCCACACCCGCTTCCCGGGCCAGACTCTCCAGGTCGAGATCAACTCCGCGACGCAACGGCAGTCTTCCCACCGCTGCCTCTCGCATCGCCGCGCTCACATCCGCGAACCCCGCGTCGCGCGGGGTTCCCGCGTCTGCCGAGACCGTGTCTTCGTACTCGGCAGTCGTGCCCGAAGGGTCGGTGACGTCCATCCGGCGGCTCCTCTCTCGTCATCTGTCCGTGCCGGCGCGTGGCCCTCGCGTTCGATCCGGCATGGCCGCCGCGCCTGGTTCGGCACGATCGACGCACTGCGGGGGCACACCGGCCGATGCCAGACAAGCACAGTGCGCTGACGTGGTGCTGACGCCTGACCGGTTCGTTCCGCCGGAGGGGTCGGCAGAGTGTCCGGGCGAGGGTGGAACGGCCGCCCGGCCGGGCTCGGAAGCGAGAGGCGGCCGGTTGGTCGTGGCTGGAAGCCCGGCCACATGACCGACGCGTGACCAAGAGCGCCCAGGAACGAACAGAAACACCTGGATACGGGCAGGAGTGGAGGACCCGCAGCAGGTTGCGAAGCTTCAGGTCGGAACGCCATGACGGCCCGGTGCGGCCAGGGGTGACGGCCCCGGTCGTCGTCCCCCTCTTCCCGTCATCCCCTACGGGTTCGCGTCGTCGGCCCTGCCACGGCCGCGAGCGCGGCGGGACATGACCGCGCGCAGCACCCGGCGGCCCTCGGTCGACAGATCCATGACCCGCCGCAGGCCGGCTCCGCCACCCGCGGGGCCGGCACCGCCGGCGAGGGTCTCCAGGATCTCGGCCTGCCGCAGCAGTTCTCCCGTGACGAGCGGACCCGCGCCCTCTGCCTCACCGTTCCGGCTGCGCAGGGACGCCGTCGTACCGACGGCGGCCGGGACGTCGAACTCCCGGTGGACGTCCAGCGCGAGGAGCGAGCAGGCCTCCGCCCACGCGCGCAGCGGACCGGCCGCGAAGTCCCTGGGCGCACCGCCGAGCAGCGTACGGACACGGGCCGCGGTGGCGTTCGTCCCGGCGGCACCCTCCAGCGCCGCGTGCACGGCGTCGAGCCGGGCGGCCCACTCGGCGCCGCTCTCGCAGCCCGGCCAGAGCGGGCGCAGCGGCTCCGGATCGCTCTTGTCGTCAGGCGGCGGAAGACAGCGGTCCAGACAGGCCACCGCGCTCGCCGCCAGACCTCTCCCGTCGGCACGAGCGATCAGCTCCAGCAGGCTCATCGACGCCACCCCATCGGCATATCGGCCCATCGGTCCCCGGAGCACACCGCTCCCGTCACCGCTTACCGCATACAGCGCCAGATGGCTGAAAAGCGTCACCCTCCCGGCACGAGAGATCACAGCACGACTCAGCCGGACAGGCTCTCGACGCCCAGTCGGTCCAGAAAAGCGAAGAATAATTCCTCGGCTGACTGCTCAGGCCACTCGATCCGCAGCAGTTCCAGCAGGGGTCCCTCCCGGACGTCCTGGCCGGTTTCGGCCGCCCAGCGGACGGCTCGGGCCGCCGCGTCCTCGGGCGGCAGGAAGAGGTCCTCGACCGTCGCGCCGTCCCGGTCGAGGAGTGCGGCCATCGGCGCCCTGCCCAGGCAGGCGTACCAGGACCCGCTGTGCGGAGCCGCCGCCTCCACGGCCACACAGGCACCGTCCATGACGAAGCCGAGGAGGACCGGAGCCCTTGCGGCGTCCGACAGAGCGGTCATGCTGCCGAGCGGGGGTTTTGTGGGATGGGACCAGACCTGCCAGCCGTCGGCGCGGTACTCCCGCAGCGTCAGCCGCTCACGCGAGTTCCTCAGCGCGGGGTGGCCGATGAGCGGCTCGCCGCTGCGGCCGACCAGATAACAGCCCCAGAAACCCAACGCCGTGCTCCCCCCGCGGTCCGGGCTGCCATTCTTCCCTCCCCGGCGCCGCGGGAAGCGCGAGAACGGGTCAACCCCGGCCCCCTCCCGACGGGGAACTGCCGCGCGCCCCTCCCCAAGGGACGCGCGGCAGTTCCGGGCCAGAGGCGGGCCCGGGAAGGGTTCAGCGGGTCTCGTCCGCCAGCTGCTGGAACTGTGCCCAGGTCAGTTTCGGCTCCCGCGGGTCCCACAGTTTCTGGGAGACCGCGTTGAGCGGCATCCGGATCCCTTCGGCGACCTGGGCCTGTGTCTGCGCGTTCGGCAGGTCGCCCCAGACCGCGAACCGGCCGCCCAGGATCTGCTTCGAGTAGCGCTCGGCCACCGGCTCGGTGCCGCGCAGGACGAACGGGGTCCACTGCTCGTAGATCCGCTCGCCGGTCGGATAGACGAAGTCGTTGGGCTCGCCGAGCACGTAATAGAGGAACTCGTCGTTGAGGTTGACCACCTTGCGGCCCTCGGCCAGATACTCCTGGGGCGGCCGGGCGCCGATCTCCTTGCCCGTCCAGTACTCGACCTCGATGCCCTTGTGTGCGGTGACCTGCCCGCCGCTGAAGAAGCCGTCGTTCCACGCCTTGGGGATCTTCTCCGCCTTGCGGATGACCGCGGCGCGATCGTTCAGCCAGCCCTCCGTGAGGTCCTGGACGGTGGCGCCGGCACCGTACTTCTCCCGCGCGGCCGCGGCGAGCTGCGGATAGGAGGCCTGTGGGCTGCTGACCGTGAGCGCCTGGTACTCGTCCGCCCCGACGTGGAACCAGTCGCCGGGGAAGAGCTCCGCGTACTCCTTCAGCAGGTCGTCGACGATCTTGGCCGACTCCGGCTGCGAGATGTCGATCGCGCCCTGCCTGGCCACGCCCTGCGTGTTGCGCAGCTGGAGGTCGGGGTGCGCGCGCAGGACGGCGCCGAGGTGTCCCGGGGAGTCGATCTCGCCGACCACCGTGATGTGGAGGCTCTGGGCGAGCTCGAGGATCCGGCGTACCTCGGCCTTGGTGAGGTGCTCCTCGGAGACCACCTCGGGGTGCGAGTCGGACTCGATCCGGAAGGCCTGGTCGTCGGAGAAGTGCAGACCCAGCTGGTTGAGCTTGAGGTCGCCCATCTCGCGCAGCCGGTCCTCGATCCAGTCCGCGGAGTAGTGCTTGCGGGCTATGTCGAGGTTGAGGCCCCGCTGGGGCCGGTCGGGGGTGTCGCGCACGACGCCCTCGGGCACGGTGTCGTCGGCGTTCAGCGACTGCTTGAGGGTCCGGGTCCCGTAGAAGACTCCCGCCTGGCCGGGGCCGCTGATCGTGACCCGGTTGTTCTCCGTCTTCAGGGTGTACGACTCCGGGTCGCCCTTGCCCTGGGCCGCGATCGCCAGTTCGACGTCACCGGACCGGGGGGACTTCTCGCCCCGGTAACCGATCTTCAGTTCCTTCGCGAGCAGCTTCGCCTCGTCGGCGAGCCCGGGGTCGGCGACGACGACGGTGCTGTCCTTGGCGGGCTTCCAGCCGGGCCCGCGTGCGGCGGTGTGCTCCCGGACGGCGGGTATCGTCCGCGGCGTCGTGGACAGGGGGTAGCTCCGGCTGGGCGAGGGTGAGGCGGAGGTGCGGGACGACGCCGACGCGCCGTTCCCCGCGCCGGGGCCGGAGTCCTCGGGCCAGACCACGACGGTGAGGGTGACGGCGGCTGCCACCGCGACGGCGGCGCCGGCCACCAGAGGTGCACGTGAGGGCGACATCGGTCAGAAACCTCCGGATCGGGGGAGAAACAATTCAAAGAAGATGAGAAAGCCGGGCATTTCCCCCGGTTTTTCGTCCATCAAGCGTTCCGAAACTCTCCCGTGCGGGTGAATTTCGCGCATCCTTCGCTTGCGCGCAGTTCCGTCTCGCTAGCGTGATGGAACACAGGAAACAGTCCTCACTCCCGCCCCGCGCAACCTCGCGGCTCTCAGATCCCTCTCCAGGGTCACAGATGTCATTCATTCGAGGAGTTCCGCTGTCCAGGCCCAGCGAGCCCCACGCCGACCTGCCGAAACCACCGCAGCAGGCCGTGCGGACGGCCGTACCCGTCCAGTACGGGGGCGCCGCCCCGACGCTTCGGGCGGCCCCGGTGGGCGTCCCCGTTCCGCAACCAGTGTCCGTGAGCACCCGCCCGAATGCCCACTCGAGCGGGCTGGCACGCTTCAACACGTGGCCCCGCGAGGCGGCCGAAGCCGCTCTGCTGGAGTGCTGCGGCAGCCGCCGCTGGGCGCACCGGATGGCCGCTCACCGCCCCTACCCCGACCTGGACACGCTGCTGGCCGCGTCCGACGAGGCAGGCTACGACCTCGCGCCCGCCGATCTCACCGAGGCGCTTGCCGCGGAGTACGCCCCAGGTCTGCACCACGACGCGCCCCGCGCCGCCCATCTGGCGCTGCGCGCCGCGCACGCCGCGTACGAGAGCCGGTTCGGCCACGCCTTCGTGATCTGCCTCGACGGCCTGCACGCATCGCAGCACGTCGACCAGGTCCTGGCCGCCATCCGCACCCGTCTGGCGCACGAACCGGACGAGGAGCGGTCCCTGACCGCGGAGGAGATGCGCCGACTCGCCCGGGGCCGCATCATCGACCTGGTGACGGAGGCGGGCCTGGCGCCAGGGGCGTTCCCCCCGGTGGCATATGACCCCCGGTAGCCCGTCCGTGCCAGTTTGACTGCCGCTTTGATCACACCGGAGCCCCCGCCGCCATGGAACCGACAAAGCGTCGCTACGATGGCCAGGGCCGGTGGACCGTACCCGGCCGGGTCAGACCGACAGTCAAGCCGGCGGCCCCAATCCCCGCTCCCGGAGGGTTCTTCCGTGCCGGCTGGAACGCTGTACCGCGGCCGGGAAGGCATGTGGTCCTGGGTGGCTCATCGAGTCACCGGTGTCCTCATTTTCTTCTTCCTGTTCGTACACGTCCTGGACACCGCTCTCGTGCGTGTCTCCCCCGAGGCGTACGACGACGTCGTGGCCACCTACAAGACCCCGCTCGTCGCGCTCCTCGAGTACGGCCTGGTGGCCGCAATCCTCTTCCACGCGCTGAACGGTCTCCGGATCGTCGCCGTGGACTTCTGGGCCAAGGGCCCGCGCTACCAGAAGCAGATGCTCTGGACCGTCCTGGGTATCTGGATCGTGCTGATGGTCGGGGCCCTGTACCCCGTCCTCGGTCACGCCGTACGCGAAGTCTTCGGGAGCTGACGCCGATGTCCACCGAGACACCTTCTTCTTCCGCGATCGGTGACGTCGAGGGCGTGAGCCTCTACGACGTCGACAACCCGGCCCCGGTGATCGAGCCCCCGCGCAAGCGCACGGGCAAGACCCCCAAGGGTTCGCGCACGAACTTCGAGATGTACGCCTGGCTCTTCATGCGCCTGTCGGGCATCGTGCTGGTCGTCCTCGTCATCGGTCACCTGCTGATCCAGCTGGTGCTCGACGGCGGCGTGTCCAAGATCGGCTTCGCCTTCGTCGCGGGCCGCTGGGCCTCGCCGTTCTGGCAGGTCTGGGACCTGGCGATGCTGTGGCTCGCCATGCTGCACGGCGCCAACGGCCTCCGTACGGTCATCAACGACTACGCCGAACGGGACAACACCCGCTTCTGGCTGAAGATGCTCCTGTACACCGCCACGGTGTTCACCGTCCTGCTGGGCACGCTGGTGATCTTCACCTTCGACCCGAACATCCGCTAGGCGCCGGGACAGAGGGACCAGAGGAAAACCATGCAGATCCACAAGTACGACACCGTCATCGTCGGCGCCGGCGGCGCCGGTATGCGCGCGGCCATCGAGTCGACCAAGCGCAGCCGCACCGCCGTGCTGACGAAGCTCTACCCCACCCGCTCCCACACGGGCGCCGCGCAGGGCGGCATGGCCGCCGCGCTCGCCAACGTGGAAGAGGACAACTGGGAGTGGCACACCTTCGACACGATCAAGGGCGGCGACTACCTGGTCGACCAGGACGCCGCCGAGATCCTGGCGAAGGAGGCCATCGACGCGGTCCTCGACCTCGAGAAGATGGGCCTGCCGTTCGGCCGTACACCCGAGGGCAAGATCGACCAGCGCCGCTTCGGCGGTCACTCCCGCAACCACGGTGAGGCCCCGGTCCGTCGCGCCTGCTACTCGGGCGACCGCACCGGCCACATGATCCTCCAGACGCTGTACCAGAACTGCGTCAAGGAAGGCGTGGAGTTCTTCAACGAGTTCTACGTCCTGGACCAGCTGGTCGTCGAGGAGAACGGCGTCAGGAAGTCCGCCGGCGTCGTCGCCTACGAGCTGGCCACCGGCGAGATCCACGTCTTCCAGGCGAAGTCGGTCATCTACGCCTCGGGCGGCACCGGCAAGTTCTTCAAGGTGACGTCGAACGCCCACACCCTGACCGGTGACGGACAGGCTGCCTGCTACCGCCGGGGTCTGCCGCTGGAGGACATGGAGTTCTTCCAGTTCCACCCGACGGGCATCTGGCGCATGGGCATCCTGTTGACGGAGGGCGCCCGTGGTGAGGGCGGCATCCTCCGCAACAAGGACGGCGAGCGCTTCATGGAGAAGTACGCGCCGGTCATGAAGGACCTCGCGTCCCGTGACGTCGTGTCCCGCTCCATCTACACGGAGATCCGCGAGGGCCGCGGTTGCGGTCCCGAGGGCGACCACGTCTACCTCGACCTCACGCACCTCCCGCCGGAGCAGCTGGACGCGAAGCTCCCGGACATCACCGAGTTCGCGCGTACGTACCTCGGCATCGAGCCCTACACGGACCCGATCCCGATCCAGCCGACCGCGCACTACGCCATGGGCGGCATCCCGACCAACGTCCAGGGTGAGGTGCTGGCCGACAACACCACCGTCGTCCCGGGCCTGTACGCCGCCGGCGAGGTCGCCTGTGTCTCCGTGCACGGCGCCAACCGCCTGGGCACGAACTCGCTGCTCGACATCAACGTCTTCGGACGCCGCTCGGGCATCGCCGCCGCCGAGTACTCCGCGAAGAACGACTTCGTCGAGCTTCCCGAGAACCCGGCCCAGCTGGTCGTCGACCAGGTCGAGCGGCTGCGCAACTCCACCGGCACGGAGCGCGTCGCCGCGCTCCGCCTGGAGCTGCAGGAGTGCATGGACGCCAACGTGATGGTGTTCCGCACCGAGCAGACGATCAAGACCGCGGTCGACAAGATCGCCGAGCTCCGGGCGCGCTACCTCAACGTGTCCATCCAGGACAAGGGCAAGCGGTTCAACACCGACCTGCTGGAGGCCGTCGAGCTGGGCAACCTGCTCGACCTGGCCGAGGTCATGGCGACCTCCGCGCTGGCCCGCAAGGAGTCCCGCGGCGGTCACTACCGCGAGGACTTCCCGAACCGCGACGACGTCAACTTCATGCGCCACACCATGGCGTACCGCGAGGTCGCGGACGACGGCACCGAGTCGATCCGGCTCGACTACAAGCCGGTCGTCACGACCCGCTACCAGCCGATGGAGCGTAAGTACTGATGGCAACCCCCACCCTGGAGAAGTCGGGCAAGGCCCCCGAGCCCGAGGCCGGCTTCGCCGACACCCCGTACATCACGGCGACGTTCCGGATCCGCCGCTTCAACCCCGAGGTCTCCGACGAGGTCGAGTGGCAGGACTTCCAGATCTCGATCGACCCGAAGGAGCGTGTGCTCGACGCCCTTCACAAGATCAAGTGGGAGATGGACGGAACCCTGACGTTCCGCCGCTCCTGCGCGCACGGCATCTGCGGCTCCGACGCGATGCGGATCAACGGCAAGAACAGGCTCGCCTGCAAGACGCTGATCAAGGACATCAACCCGGACAAGCCGATCACGGTCGAGGCCATCAAGGGCCTCACGGTCCTGAAGGACCTCGTGGTCGACATGGACCCGTTCTTCCAGGCCTACCGCGACGTCATGCCGTTCCTCGTCACCAAGGGCAACGAGCCGACGCGCGAGCGCCTGCAGTCCCCCGAGGACCGCGAGCGCTTCGACGACACCACCAAGTGCATCCTGTGCGCCGCGTGCACGTCCTCGTGCCCGGTGTTCTGGAACGACGGCCAGTACTTCGGCCCGGCGGCGATCGTCAACGCGCACCGCTTCATCTTCGACTCGCGCGACGAGGCCGGTGAGCAGCGTCTGGAGATCCTCAACGACCGTGACGGTGTGTGGCGTTGCCGCACGACGTTCAACTGCACGGACGCCTGCCCGCGTGGCATCGAGGTCACCAAGGCGATCCAGGAAGTGAAGCGCGCGCTCATCACCCGTCGCTTCTGACCCACGCGTTGATCCGAAAGGCCCCGCTTCGCACACGGACCGTGCGCGAAGCGGGGCCTCTTCGTGCATCGGGCGGTCCGGGACGGTACGGTCATGCGGAGCCGGTGACCGGCTCGCCTCTCCCGAAGCAGCACAGCACGGGAGCAGATGGCTTGATGGAGAACGGGGAACGTCGTGAGCGATCCGAATCCGTATGCGGACGACTCATACAAGTGGGGCCCGCCCCAGTCACAGGGCAATCCGCCCACCATGCCGGACGGTCAGGGCTACGGCTATCCGGCACCCGGCGCCCCGCCCGCGTACGGCTACCCGCAGCCACTGCCCGAGGGTGCGGCGCAGCCGGGCCCCGGATACGGGTATCCGGGGCCCGGCCAGCCCACGGAGACCGGCTTCAACCTGCCGGTGCAGCACGGTGGCGGCGGAGTGCCGATGCTCTCGCTCGGTGACATCACGGTGATGAACGACAGCATCGTGACCCCGTCCGGCACCCTGCCGCTGAAGGGCGCCGTGTGGACGGCGACCGACATGTCGCGCACGGAGGAGAAGATCCCGACCGTGGGCGTCGTGCTGGCGATCGTCTTCGCGCTGTTCTGCCTCATCGGTCTGCTGTTCCTCCTGATGAAGGAGAAGCGCACGACCGGCTTCGTGCAGATCACCGTCACCAGCGGCGGGCGGCACCACCAGACGATGATCCCCGCGACGGCCCCGGAGACTTTCCAGTGGGTCATGTCCCAGGTCAACACAGCCCGTTCGATGAGCGCCTGAGACCGGGCACGGCCTCCTCATGGCCCGCTTCGGCCACACGGTCACCGTCACACCCCTGGACCGCGCCTGGTTCGAGGAGTGCGCACGGTTCGCCCTGGACACCTCCGAGTCCACACGGACGCGCCGCGGCGGCGACATCGTGCTGGGCGAGGGCGGGCCGTCGGTCCCCGGCATACGCCTGCTGAAGGGCCGTCATCTGCGCGCGGGGGCCCGGTACGAGATCACCTCGGACGCCGACGAGACGGCCGACACCCCCGGCGTGAGCTCCGTGCACGACCTGGTCGTGATGACCGTACGGGACTGGCGGCGCTCCACCGCGATCGCCGTCGAGCTCCGCATGGACTCCGCCGACCTGGCCGTGCGGCTGGCCGGGCGGCTGCGCACCCCGGACCGGCCCGGGACGCTGGACCTGGGCTTCGACGTGCGCAATCCCGTCGGAGGCCCACTGCAACGCTCCTCCGGCCGGGCGAGGCTCGACCTGGCCGCCTGGTGGGCGGCCGCGGCGGCCCGTGCCGGATCCCTCCCGCCGGCCCGCGCTCCGCTCACGGTCCGCGCCAAGCACCGGTTGGGACGCGCGCGCCTCACCGTCACGCCGCGCCCGGCCGCCGACGGCTCCTGGGAGATCGGCGTCACGCTGACCGTGCGCGGGCGGTCGCTGCTGCGGCCGGTGGCGGCGCTCGCGCTGTTCTTCGGGCAGGTGCCACTGAGGCGCGCCTTCCGCTCCGGGGTCGACCAGGCTGCCGCGGGGTGGAACGAGGCGCTGGCCTCCGCCCCGCTGCCCGACCCGGACGAACTGCGGGCCGAGCTCGTCAAGGCCCTCACCGGCTGATTGCGCGTCACCCCCTCCCGCACCGGCGGCGATCCAGCGTTCCGGCATGCGCCGGGACGCCACTTGAACATGTTCAAAGACAGGCATACAGTCATGGCATCAGGATTTTGAACACGTTCAAGGGAGGGTGGGGCATGGACCTCACTGTGCTCGCCTACGTCATCTACCTGCTCATCAGCGTCGCGCTCACCATCTGGGTCGCCCGCACGCTCAGCCGCAACGGCAAGGTCTTCCTCGCCGACGTGCTCCACGGGAACGACAAGCTCGCGGACGCCGTGAACCACCTGCTGGTGGTCGGCTTCTACCTGGTCAACCTGGGCTTCGTGACCCTCTACCTGAAGAACGCCGACGGGGTCGCCGACGCCCGGCAGCTCTTCGAGGCGCTGTCGGTGAAGATCGGGGTCGTCCTGCTGGTCCTCGGCGTGATGCACCTGGGCAACGTCTACGTGCTCAACAAGATCCGCCGCCGCGGACTGATGGAGCGCGAGCAGACCCCGCCCGTGCCGCCGCAGGGCTGGGCCGGCCCCGGGAACCAGGGCCCCTGGGCGGCACCCGCCACCGGAAGGTGAGCGGGCCGTGGCGGACACCCAGAACGCCCTGGACACCCTGGACACCCAGAACACCCGGGACGCTCAGAACCGCGACGCGGACGGCCTCGCGCAGGGCCGCGCGCCCGCCCCGTACCCGCCGGTCACCCGGCTCACGGTGCTCTACGACGACGGGTGCCCGCTCTGCGTCCATCTGCGCCACTGGCTGCGGAAGCAGCGCCAGCTCGTACCGCTCGATCTCGTCCCGGCCGGTGGCCGGGAGGCGAGGGACCGCTTCCCCACGCTCGACCACGCGGCGACACTGGAGGAGATCACGGTGGTCGGGGACCGGGGGCAGGTCTACCGGGGGACGGCGGCCTGGATCGTCTGCCTCTGGGCCCTGGCCGAACACCGGCCCCGGGCCCACTGGCTGACCACTCCCCTGGGCCGTCCTTTCGCCCGTGCCACGGTGCTCGCCGCGGCGAAGTACCGGTCCGTCACGGCGGAGCCGTGCGGCTCCGCCGACGGCGCCTGCCGACTGCCGGATCCTGCGGGCGGAACTCCCGGATAGCCTGGGGACCGTGGTGAAGGAAGAGAAGAACGTGGCTGACGCGAACGTGGCGAAGCCGGCCGGAGCAGGCAGGACCGACAGGTCCGCCAAAGCCCCGAAGAGCGAGCAGACCCGCACGCTGATCCTGGAGACCGCGCTCCGGCTGTTCGAGGAGCGGGGGTACGACCGTACGACGATGCGGGCCGTCGCCCAGGAGGCCGGCGTCTCCGTCGGGAACGCCTACTACTACTTCTCCTCGAAGGAGCACCTGGTCCAGGGTTTCTACGACCGGATCGCCGCCGAGCACGAGGCAGCGGTCCGGCCGGTCCTGGCGGGCGACGCGGATCTCGGTGTACGCATCCGCGGTGTGCTGCTCTGCTGGCTGGACGTGGCCGAGCAGTACCACCGCTTCGCCGCCCAGTTCTTCAAGAACGCCGCCGACCCGGACAGCCCGCTCTCCCCCTTCTCGGAGGAGTCCGTGGCCGCCCGCGAGGCCGCGATCTCGGTGCACGAACGGTGTCTGGCCGGATCCAGCACCAAGCACGACCCGGAACTGGCCGAGCTCCTGCCGCAGTTGATGTGGCTCATGCAGATGGGGCTGGTGCTGTTCTGGGTCTACGACCGGACCGAGGGCGCCGAACGCAGCCGGCGGCTCGTCGAGCGCACCGCGCCGATCGCCGCACGGGCGATCGCTCTCTCCCGCTTCCGGGTGCTGCGACCGCTCGTACGGCAAGTCAGCGACGTCCTGGTGGAATTCATGCCCGGCGCAGCGAAACGACCGGAACGGGGTGCGCCCGGCGCCTCGGACGCGCCCGACTCCCCGGACACGCCCGGCGCCTCGGACATCAGATCCAGCTGAGTTCCCACAGCCGCCAGATTCCCGTGCCGTCGGAGAGGTACTGGGATCCGGACACGGACTGCTTGCTGACGACGTAGTCCTTCTTCTGCCACAGAGGGATCAGCGGAACGTCCTCGCCGACCAGCTGCTGCAGTTCCTTGAAGTCGGCGGAGGTCCGGCCGCGGTCGCTGTACTGCTGGGTGGCCGCGATCAGCGCGTCCATCCTCTCGCTGGTGTAGCCGTTGTGGAGGGAGTTCTCCCGGCCGACCAGCGGCTGGCTGAAGGTGTCGGGGTCCGGGAAGTCGGGAAGCCAGCCGATGGTGTACACGTCGTACTTTCCGGCCGCGTAGCCCTTCTGGAAGGCCTGCCACTCCACGGCCTTCTCCGTGACCTCGAACAGCCCGTCCTTCTCGAGCTGGCGGACCAGCTCGGCGGACTCCTCCTTGTTGGCGTCGTCGTCGCGGTGGGCGAAGGTGATGCGCATCGGAAGATCCACGCCCGCCTCCTCCATCAGCGCCCTGGCCCGCTTCGGGTCCGACTGCGGATACGAGTCGAAGAAGGGGGTGCTGTGTCCGATGTAACCCTGCGGGATCAGCGAGTAGAGCGGCTCGACGGTGTTCCGGTAGGCCTTGGTGACCAGCGGTCCCCGGTCGATGATCCAGGCGACGGCCTGGCGGACCTTCCTGTCCGCGAGCGGCGCGCCGTCGCGGACGTTGAAGACGAGGTTGCGGATCTCGGCGCTGTCCGCCTCGGTCACGCGCTGTTCACCGGCGCCCGGGTCGAGCTCGGCCAGCTGCTCGGCCGGGAGCTGGCGGTGCGTGACATCGACGTCTCCGGCCGCCCACGCGGCCTGGAGCGCCTCGGACCCGTCGAAGTACCGGATGCCGACCGCGACACCCGTCTTCTTCAGCGCGCCCCGGTACGCCGGGTTGGGCACCAGTTCGGCGGCGACCCCGGGCTCGTAGGACTTCAGGGTGTACGGGCCCGAGCCGTCGACCTGGTCGTCCGTGCGGAGCCTGTCCTTCGGGTACTGGTCCGGGTCGACGATGGATCCGGCGCCCGTGGCGAGCTTCTGGGGGAACGTCGCGTCCCGGGCCGAGAGGTTGAAGGTGATCGTGCGGCCTTCGGACACGATGGTGTCGAGGCCGGGGAACAGCACCGAGGGGCCGACGTCCGCCTTGATCCTGAGCATGCGCTCGAAGGAGTACTCGACGTCCGAGGCCGTGATCTTGCGGCCGTTCGAGAAGGTCAGGTCGTCGCGCAGCCTGCACTGGTACGTCTGGAGCTTCTGGCCGATGAAGCCGCAGCTCTCGGCCGCGTCCGGTTCCGGCACGACCGCCCCGGGCCTGAAGGTCATCAGCGACTGGTAGAGGTTGCTGTAGATCGCCCAGGAACCGGCGTCGTACGCGCCCGCCGGGTCGAGCGAGGTGACCTCGTCGGACGTGCCGAGCCTGATCGGGGACTCGTTCACCTCGTCCGAGGGGAGCAGTTGCCAGGCGCCTGCTCCCACGACGACCAGTACCGCCAGAATCGCGAGAATCCTCAGACGGATGAAGCGCATGTGCCGTGCTCCCTTGCCAGCCCCACCCCGGCTCGCGTGCACAGAGAGGCACATCACCGCCGCATGTTCACCCTCACCCAATCACACGATATTCACATTTGGAAGGCTGGTCATGAGGCTCACAGGTTTCGGGGTCAGGCCTGCAGGGAAGCGAGTTCCACCACGGTGATGTCGGAGGGGGCGCCGACGCGCACGGGCGGCCCCCAGGCCCCCGCACCACGCGAGACGTACAACTGCGTGTCGCCGTAGCGCTCGTAGCCGGCGACGGTCGGGTTGGCGAGCTCGGCCACCAGGTTCCCGGGCCAGAGCTGGCCCCCGTGGGTGTGGCCGGAGAGCTGCAGACCGACGCCGTACGCGACGGCGTCGTCGATGACGACGGGCTGGTGCGCGAGGAGGACCGAGGCCCGGCTGCGGTCGCGGTCGCCGAGCGCGCGGGCGAAGTCGGGGCCCTGGCCCTCGCTCTCGCCGGCGACGTCGTTGACTCCGGCGAGGTCGAAGCCGGCGATCTCGACGCGGGCGTTCTCCAACGGGTGCAGACCCAGCTCGCGTACGTGGTCGACCCACTCCGCGGCGCCGGAGAAGTACTCGTGGTTCCCGGTGACGAAGAAGCTGCCGTGGCGGGCCTGGAGCCCGGCCAGCGGCTCGGCCGCGCTACCGAGATCGGCGACGGACCCGTCGACGAGGTCTCCGACGACGGCGACCAGGTCCGGACCGGTGGCGTTGATCGCCTCCACGATCCGCCGGGTGTGGGCGCGGCCCAGGATGGGGCCGATGTGGATGTCGCTCACCATGGCGATCCGGAAGCCGTGGGCGGATCGCGGCAGTCCGGCGAGCGGGATGGTGATCCGCTTGGTGCTGGGGCCGCGCAGCACCCCGTAGGTGCCGTGACCGACGGTGCCGAGACCGGCGAGGGCGGCCGCTCCGCCGACGGCTCGGGCGACGAAGAGCCGGCGCGAAGGGTCGGCGACGGTCGGTGCGGGGGTCTCGGCGCGCGGCGCGAGGTCCGTGAGGGCGCTGCCGCCGCCCGCCGCGGAGGCGGGTTCGGCGGCTGTCGCGGTGACCACGCCGGACTGCCGGGCGGCCGGCACGCTCTCCTGCTCCGTGTGCTCGGCGGTGGCGGCAGGCCCGTCAGCGGTCACCGTGGCCGTGTCCGCGTGGCCGGTGCCGACGGCTCCGGCCCGGCGGGCGAGGATCCTGCGCAGGAGGGGACGGACGCCCTCCCCCACCAGCAGGGCCAGCGTCAGATAGAGCAGGGCGGCCAGCCACAGATAGCCCGGCCAGGCCAGCGCCTGCTGCAGCGGGAAGGGGAAGCCGGCACGGCTGGAGACGAAGGCGCCGACGGTCAGCAGCGGCAGCACGAAGGCCGCGACGGTGCCCGCGCGGCGCGCGAAGCCGCCCTTCCGTGTCGTGTCGCCGATCAGCCGGCGCCACACATAGCGGTGGACGCCCGCGAGCAGCGCGACAACCGCGACCGCCACGACTACGAAGACCACAAACACGTACGCTCCCCCGCTGAAACGATGCTGTCCGGACGGCGGCCCCCGCCGTCACGTCATCTGCTTTCGTGACGCAAAGCCCTGACACCACGGAACCCGATGACCCCTACAGCCGTCCCCAGAAGAAACGAGGTGATGGCGAGCAGGAGATGGACCCAGAAGTACGCAGTCGGGTCGCCCGCGTCGTCGAACGCGAGCCCGCTGCCGTCCTTCCAGAGATTCTTGACAAAGGTGACCCAGATGACCCAGCTCCACGCTCCGAAGACGAGCAGGAACCAGGAGACGGGGCGGCTGAGCTTCATGGAATCAGTATCGCCGCCGCGCTCCTCGTCGATCGCCCGGGGTGGGCTGTCCCGGCGGTATGCACGGCGGGTCAGGCCATCCGGGTCCCCATCCTCAGTGACGCCCTGTACGTTTCCGACCGTGCCTGCTCTGAAAAAGACCGTACTGACGGTCCTCTCTGCCGCGTTGCTGTCCGTATCTGCCGTCTGTCCTGCCGGGGCGGCCGACAAGGACAAGACCGAAGACAAACAGCCGAAGCCGACCGGTCCGATGTCGACCGTGGGCGGCGAGCGGCTGGGGGAGATCGGCACGCAGGTCGACCTGGGACCGGGCGCTCCGGTGCTGCCGAAGGACCTCAGCGCACGGTCGTGGATCGTCGCCGACGCGGAGAACGGAGAGGTGCTCGCGTCGCACAACGCGCACTGGCGGCTGCCGCCCGCGTCCACCCTGAAGATGCTCTTCGCCGACACGGTCCTGCCCGCCCTGCAGCCGAAGTCCATGACGCATCTGGTGACCGAGGACGAGCTCGCCGACATCGGCGAGGGCAGCAGCCTGGTGGGCGTCAAGGAGGACCACTCCTACACGGTCCACGACCTGTGGCTCGGCGTGTTCCTGCGTTCCGGCAACGACGCGGTGCACGTGCTGTCCGAGATGTACGGCGGTGTGCCCGCGACGGTCGCCGCCATGCAGCGCCACGCCGAGGAGCTCCAGGCCCTGGACACGACGGTGATCTCACCCGACGGCTACGACGCCCCGCACCAGGTCTCCAGCGCGTACGACCTGACGCTGTTCGCCCGGAGCGGGATGCAGAAGGCGGACTTCCGTGAGTACGCCGCGACGGCGACGGCGGAGTTCCCCGGCGAGCAGAAGAAGGGCAAGAAGCGGAAGAGCTTCGAGATCCAGAACACCAACCGGCTGATCACCGGTGACATCGGGGTGGACCCGTACAAGGGCATCGCGGGCGTCAAGAACGGCTACACGACCCAGGCCGGCAACACCTTCACGGGGATCGCCGAACGCGACGGGAAAGTGCTGCTGGTGACGGTCATGCACCCCTCGGCCGACGAGAGCCACGCCGTCTACAAGGAGGCGGCGCACCTCCTCGACTGGGGCTTCTCCGCCGGCGGCAAGGTGACCCCGGTCGGTGAGCTGGTAGCGCCGAGGTCCGCCGTGGCCGCCAAGGGCTCGGAACCGGCGGCGGGCGCCGGCAAGGCCGGGAAGAAGCACGCGGCCGCGGCGACCGCGACGTCCCCGGCCGGCTCCGGCGGGGCCTGGACGGCCCTGTCGGTCGTCGGCGGTGTGCTGGTGGTCCTGGCGGCCGGAGTGTTCCTGGTCAACCGGCGGTGGCCGCTGCCGGCCCTGGCGCGTCGCCTCCCCCGTCGCTGACGTCCACGCCCTCCCCGTCCACCGCGCCCTTCTCCTCGTCCTTGCTCGGCGTCGCCGTCCAGGCGGCGCAGACGAGGAGGAGCTTCGCGCTGAAGTTGATCCAGAGGAGGAGCGCGATGGGCACGCCGAAGGCGCCGTACATGCTCTTCGACGCGACGTCCCGGATGTAGCTGCCGAGCAGCAGCTTCAGCAGTTCGAAGCCCACTGCGCCGACCAGCCCCGCCACGATCAGCCGTCGGCGCGGCGGCTCGACCCCGGGCAGCAGGGTCAGCAGGTAGAGCAGGATCAGGAAGTCGGCGAGGACCGCCACGGCCACGGCGGCCACCTGGAGCAGCACCCCGCCCACGCCGTTCTCGGGGATGCCCAGACGGTCGACCGTCCAGCCGATGGCCGTGGAGGCGACGGTGGACACGGCGAGCGTCACGAGCACCGCTCCGCCGAGGCCGACCAGCAGACCGGCGTCCTTGAGTTTGCGGAGGACAGGATTGCCCTCGTCCACGTCGTCCCTCTCCCACACCGCGCGCAGGCAGTCCCGCATCGAGCCGATCCAGCCGATGCCGGTGAAGAGCAGCAGCACACCGGCCACGAGCCCCACCGTGCCCGCGTGTGCCACGAGGTTGTCGATGCCGAGCTGGTCCGAGATGCCTGGCACCTGGTCGGCGAGCTTCTCCTTGATCCTGTCGAGCTGATCGGGCGTGAGCAGCGCGGCACCGATGGCGGCCCCGACCGCGATCAGCGGGAAGAGGGCCAGGAAGCTGAGGAAGGTGATCGCCGCGGCGAGCCTGGTCCAGTGGACCCGGTCCAGCGTCTCGTAGGAGCGCCAGGCGTGCGTCTCCATCAGCCGTGCGACGAGCGGCCCGATGCCGGGGAGGTTCTTCAGCCAGTCCATGACGTACGCGTACCCTTCCCGGCGCAGAAAACCGATGCGAGCGTCCTCCCGCATCATCAATCACCCATTTCGGTGAGTCATGTAACGAATCCCTCAAAAGGGTTTTCGTGGGCGATAACGTCACGATCATGTCTGTCGGCATGGTGTCCGGCCCGGCTCGGGCCCCGAGCGGGGCCGGCGCGGCGGGAGGCCTCCCCGTCCGGCGCAGGGACCTCCCCGTCCGGGCTGTCCCGCCGCGTCGCGCTCCGGGACCGCGCCGCCGCACCTCTCAGTCATCCCGCTAGGAGTTATCCCGTGAAGGACGCCTTCGGTGCCCCGCAGTCCCTGCTCGTCCTCGGCGGCACCTCGGAGATCGGCCTGGCCACCGCGCGGCGGCTGATCGCCCGCCGCACCAGGACCGTCCGGCTGGCCGGGAGGCCCTCGCCCGCCCTGGAACGGGCCGCGGCCGAACTGCGTGAGCTGGGCGCCGACGTCCGTACCGTCTCCTTCGACGCGCTCGACTCCGTCTCCCACGAGGAGGTGCTCGGGAAGCTCTTCGCCGAGGAGGACATCGACATGGTGCTCATGGCCTTCGGCGTCCTGGGCGACCAGGCCCGCGACGAGGAGGAGCCGCTGTCCGCGGTCCGGGTCGCGCAGACCAACTACACGGGGGCGGTATCCGCCGGCCTGGTGTGCGCCGGCGCGCTTCAGGCGCAGGGCCATGGATCGCTGGTGGTGCTCTCCTCGGTGGCCGGCGAACGCGCCCGGCGCGCCGATTTCATCTACGGCTCGAGCAAGGCGGGGCTGGACGCCTTCGCGCAGGGGCTCGGCGACGCGCTGCACGGCACGGGGGTGCATGTGATGGTCGTGCGTCCCGGCTTCGTACGGTCGCGGATGACGGCAGGGCGCGAGGAGGCTCCGCTGGCCACGACCCCGGGGGCCGTCGCCGACGCCATCGTGACGGGGCTGGGGCGGCGCTCGGAGACGGTGTGGGTGCCGGGGGCGCTGCGGGTGGTGATGTCGGCCCTGCGGCACGTACCGCGTCCGCTGTTCCGACGGCTGCCGGTGCGGTAGGGCTTGGCGCGGGTCGGTGTCAGGCCCGGGGGTGTGCCGGGTCCGGGTCCGTGTCAGGCCCGGGTCTGTGTCAGGCCCGGGTCTGTGTCAGGCCCGGGTCTGTGTCAGGCCCGGGTCTGTGTCAGGCCCGGGTCTGTGTCAGGCCCGGGAGGTGCCGAACTCAGGGGCGCAGGGACGGCTGGTCCGTGGAGCTGCCGCCCTGTGCGGGTACGGCGGGCGCGCTCCCGCCCCCACCGAACGGGAACTCGTTGATCTTGCGCCAGACGCTGTCCTCGCCCTGTTCGTACAGTGCGAAGGAACCGCAGGTCCAGGCCGCCTCGTACGACGAGAGCTCCTCGTACGCGCGGTCCATGGCCTCCTCCGCGATGCCGTGCGCCACGGTCACGTGCGGGTGGTACGGGAACTGCAGCTCGCGCACCAGGGGCCCGGATGCCTCCCGGACCCGCCTCTGGAGCCAGGAGCAGGCCGAGGCGCCCTCGACGACCTGGACGTAGACGACCGGTGAGAGCGGGCGGAAGGTGCCCGTACCGGACAGCCGCATCGGGAAGGGGCGGCCGGCCGTGGCGATCTGGGAGAGGTGGGTCTCGATCGCCGGCAGGTCGGCCGCCTCGGCCTCGGTCGGCGGAAGAAGGGTGACATGCGTGGGGATGCCGTACGCGGCAGGGTCCCCGAAGCTCGCGCGCCGCTCCTGGAGCAGGCTGCCGTACGGCTCCGGGACCGCGATCGAAACGCCGAGCGTTACGGTCCCCACGTCGTTCTCCTCAATCCTCGAAGGTCGTTCTTCGGTCGTGCCGACGCCAGTGTGGCCCCTTCGGCCCTGGTCTCGCCAGGGTCCTTGGACTCAGTGCTTCGCGGGCAGAAGACCCATCCGGTCGTAGGTCTGCGCGAGCGTCTCGGCCGCGACGGTCCTGGCCTTCTCCGCTCCCTTGGCCAGAAGGGCGTCCAGGGTCTCCGGATCGTCCAGGTACTCCTGGGTGCGGGTCCGGAACGGGGTGACGAACTCCACCATGACCTCGGCGAGGTCGGTCTTGAGCGCGCCGTAGCCCTTGCCCTCGTACTTCTGTTCCAGATCCGTGACCGCGGTACCGGTGAGGGTGGAGTAGATGCTCAGCAGGTTGCTGACACCGGGCTTCTTCTCCGTGTCGTAGCGGATCACGGTGTCCGTGTCGGTGACCGCGCTCCTGACCTTCTTGGCGGTGGCCTTCGGGTCGTCGAGGAGGTTGATCAGCCCCTTCGGCGAGGACGCCGACTTGCTCATCTTGATCGCCGGGTCCTGCAGGTCGAAGATCTTCGCCGTCTCCTTGAGGATGTACGGCGCCGGGATCGTGAACGTCTGCCCGAAGCGGCCGTTGAACCGCTCGGCGAGGTCCCGGGTGAGCTCGATGTGCTGGCGCTGGTCCTCGCCGACCGGGACCTGGTCCGCCTGGTACAGCAGGATGTCGGCGACCTGGAGGACCGGGTAGGTGAAGAGGCCCACGGTCGCCCGGTCGGCACCCTGCTTGGCGGACTTGTCCTTGAACTGCGTCATACGGGACGCCTCGCCGAAGCCGGTGAGGCAGTTCATGATCCAGCCCAGCTGGGCGTGTTCGGGGACGTGGCTCTGCACGAAGAGCGTGCACCGCTCCGGGTCGAGCCCGGCCGCCAGCAACTGGGCCGCGGCGAGCCGGGTGTTGGCGCGGAGTTCCTTCGGGTCCTGCGGCACGGTGATCGCATGCAGGTCCACGACCATGTAGAAGGCGTCGTGGGACTCCTGCAGCGCCACCCACTGGCGGACCGCGCCGAGGTAGTTGCCTAGGTGGAACGAGCCTGCGGTGGGCTGGATTCCGGAGAGCACGCGGGGTCGGTCAGAGGCCATGACCTCATTGTCTCAGGTGTGGAACCGATCTCCGGCAACCGGTGTAGGAAAGATGTGAGGACGCGGGAAGGGGCATCGCGGCCGGGCCCGGAGAAGGGCCGCAGCATCGACGACGAGGGCGGGAGCGGCGCTGTCGGGCGAGCCGGAGGGCTGCCCGCAGGCCATGACGACAGCGAGGGGGTGGTGATCGCTCGTGTGCGCGCCGGGGACACGGAGGCATACGCGCAGCTCGTGCGCTCCCACACGGGGGTAGCGCTGCGGGCGGCGGTGGCCTTCGGAGCGGGGGCGGACGCCGAGGACGTGGTGCAGTCCGCCTTCTTCAAGGCGTATCAGGCGCTGGGGCGTTTCCGGGACGGCGCGCCCTTCAGGCCGTGGCTGCTGCGCATCGTGATGAATGAGACGAGAAACACGGTCCGCTCGGCAGGGCGTGCGCGGGCGGTGGCGGGCCGTGACGCCTGTTCCCGGGGGGTGGATCCGGTGATACCCGATTCTGCGGACCCGGCCGCGGCGGCCCTCGCCCGGGAGCGCGGGACGCTGCTGACCGCCGCGCTGGAGGAGCTGAGCGAGGAGCAGCGCCAGGTGGTGACCTGCCGCTATCTGCTGGAGATGGACGAGGCGGAGACGGCTCAGGCTCTCGGCTGGCCCCGGGGGACGGTGAAGTCCCGGCTCAATCGCGCGCTGAGGAAGCTGGAGCGGCGGCTCGGCGGCCAGCTGGGTCCGGAGCGGGACGGGCGGGACGGGCGGGACGAACGGAAGGAGGGCGGACGCGGTGCGCGGAACGACGGACGGCGATGACCCGGAGCGCCCCGGGCCGGGACGGGACGGGCCGGAGCGCCCCGGGCCGGAACGGGACGGGCCGCGGGAGCGGGACGGGACGCGGGAGCGGCTGCGGGCGGAGCTGATGGCGCTGTGCGACGGGCTGGACGTGCCGGACACCGACGGCGCGACGATGGCCGAGCGGGTCCTGGAGCAGATCATCGCGGGAGCGGTGCCCGTGCCGGTGTCCGTGCTCGTTCCGGAGCCCGCGGGCCGCCTGGAGCGGGTCCGCGCGTGGTGGCTGAGCCGGAAGGACGGGCCGCGCTCTCCGGGGCGCTCGGCCTGACGGGCAGACCGGGCGTGGCCGGGGAGCGCCACGCCCGCCCCCGAGCCGCGGGAACGGCGGCAGAGCGGGTGGCGGCCCCTGCGGCCGCGAGGCGCGCCGCGCGCCGAAGGTTTCCCCGTGCCGGATCCGACCGACGATACAAAGTGGGCACGACCCCCGCCCACGCCGCACGACGAACGGAGATCCCGTGTCGACCACGGAAACCGCCATCGCCTCCGCAGAGGCGCACAGCGCGCACAACTACCACCCGTTGCCGGTCGTCGTCGCCTCGGCGGACGGCGCCTGGATGACCGATGTCGAGGGCCGGCGTTACCTCGACATGCTGGCCGGCTACTCGGCGCTCAACTTCGGGCACGGCAACCGACGGCTGATCGACGCGGCCAAGGCTCAGCTCGAACGCGTGACGCTGACCTCGCGTGCCTTTCACCACGACCGGTTCGCCGACTTCTGCACCCAACTCACCGAGCTCTGCGGCATGGAGATGGTCCTCCCCATGAACACCGGGGCGGAGGCGGTGGAGACGGCGGTGAAGACGGCCCGCAAGTGGGGCTATCGCGTCAAGGGCGTACCGGACGGGATGGCGAAGATCATCGTCGCCGCGGACAACTTCCACGGCAGGACGACGACGATCGTCAGCTTCTCCACGGACCACGAGGCACGGGCGGACTTCGGTCCGTACACACCGGGGTTCGAGATCGTTCCGTACGGGGATCTCACCGCGCTCGCCGAGGCCATGACGGAGAACACCGTCGCGGTGCTGATGGAGCCGATCCAGGGCGAGGCCGGGGTGCTGGTTCCGCCGCCCGGCTATCTCGCCGGGGTACGGGAGATGACACGGGAGCGGAACGTCCTGTTCATCGCGGACGAGATCCAGTCGGGTCTGGGCCGTACGGGCCGGACCTTCGCGTGTGAGCACGAGGGTGTCGTGCCCGACATGTACGTGCTGGGCAAGGCGCTCGGAGGTGGCGTCGTGCCCGTCTCCGCCGTCGTGTCGTCCGCCGCGGTCCTCGGTGTCCACCGGCCGGGCGAGCACGGATCGACGTTCGGCGGGAATCCGCTGGCCTGTGCGGTCGCGCTGGAGGTGATCGCGATGCTGCGCACCGGCGAGTTCCAGCAGAGGGCCGCGGAGCTGGGCGACCATCTCCACCACGAGCTGGGGCTGCTGACCGGCGGCGGGGCGGTGCAGGCCGTGCGGGGACGAGGTCTGTGGGCGGGGGTCGACATCTCTCCGGCGCTCGGTACGGGCCGGGAGATCTCGGAGAAGCTGATGGACCGCGGGGTCCTCGTCAAAGACACCCACGGCTCCACGATCCGGATCGCCCCGCCCCTGGTGATCAGCAAGGAGGACCTGGACTGGGGCCTCGACCAGCTCCGCGGCGTACTGGCCGGCTGAATCCACGCCGACTGAATCCAGGCCGGCCGAGCCCCCGGCGGCGGGGCCCGGCCGGCGGCTCAGAGGATGACGTGGGGCAGGAAGCGGGCGTACTCGTCGGTGATCAGCCCCGCCGATTCCCGGATGCCGAGCCCGGCGGACTCGTTCTCGACCACCCAGGCCCCGAGCACCACACGGTTGCCGGCGAAGTCGGGAAGGGGCGCCAGTTCCTGGTAGCAGCAGGGTTCGTCGCGCAGCAGCGGAGCGCTGCCCGGTTCGTGGACGGTGACCCCGGCGCCCTCACGGCCGAGCAGCGGCTTGGCGACGTAACCCGGCCCGCCGGTCCCGGCCAGTTCGCGGGGGCCGTCGAGATAGGCGGGGAGGAGGTTGGGGTGCCCGGGGTACAGCTCCCAGAGGACGGCGAGCAGAGCCTTGTTGGAGAGGAGCATCTTCCAGGCCGGTTCGATCCAGCAGGTGCTGCCGGTGCCCCCGCCGTTGTCGAGGGTGGCCAGCACGTGCGGCCCGAAGCGGTCCGTCGTCAGCCATTCCCACGGATACAGCTTGAAGCAGCTGCGGATGAAGCGGAGCCGCTCGTCGACGAAGCGGTGGGACAGCTGGTCCCAGCCGATCCGCTCGACGGAGAGCGCCTCGGTGTCGATCCCGGCCTGCGCGGCGGTCTCCCGCAGATACGCCACCGTCATCAGGTCCTCGCCCAGCTCGTCGCCGTCGGAGTGGGCGAAGTGCAGGGGGCCCGGCGGCAGCAGCGGGGCCTGCCGCTTCCACGCGTCGACGAGACGCTCGTGCAGGGAGTTCCACTGGTCGGCCCCGGGGAAGCGGTCCTCCATCCAGAACCACTGGGGGCTGGCGGCCTCCACGAGCGAGGTGGGGGTGTCCGCGTTGTACTCGAGCATCTTGGCCGGACCGGTCCCGTCGTACCGCAGGTCGAACCTGCCGTACAGGGACGGGAGTTCGGCACGGCGCCGCCAGGACTCGGCGATCAGGCCCGCCAGCCGCGGGTCGGTGATGCCGAGATCGGCGAAGCGGTCGTGCTCGACGATGTGCGCGGCGGCCGCGAGACACATCGTGTGGAGTTCCTCCACGACCTCTTCCAGCGCCTCGACCTCCGGCAGTGAGAAGACGTAGTAGGCGCTCTCGTCCCAGTACGGGCGCAGGGATCCGTCCGGGTACCGGGTCAGGGGATAGATCAGCCCCTGCTCCTCGACGGTCTCCTGCCAGCCGGGACGCGGTTCCGTGGTGCGGCGTTCCATGGAGGTCTCAGCCGCCGCTGGAGCCGGAGGAGCCGAATCCGTCGCGCTCGACCGCCGACTTGGTGAAACTGCCGCCGGACATCCGGTTGTTGTGGCTGCTGCCGCCGTAGTAGTACGTACCGCTGCCGTTGCTGTCCTCGCATTCGTAGCTCGGCAGGATCTCCTGGGTCACCGGGTCGACGCACCGCTCGTCCGGTTCCGAACTGCACGCCGTGAGCGTCGCCGCGAGTACTCCCATGCCGCCGAGCACGACGGTGCTCGACCTCAGCCTGCGCCTGTTCATTTTCTCCCCCGTCGTGCCCATGAGCCGGTGCCCGCCCAGCGGCGAACTGTCAGTCAGATTAGATGCATGGCTCTCGTGGCCGAAACCCGGTGCCGCCCACTCCCCCCGCATGCTCCGGAAGCCCGTTCACGGGAGCACGCGGCAGAGCGCGTCCAGTGCCCCGGCCCAACCGCTCTCCGAAGGCGTGCCGTAGCCGATGACCAGCCCGTCGCGGCCCGGCTCCGCCTCCCGGTGCCGGAAGCGCGAGAGCCGCTCCAGCGCGAGCCCTTGCCAGGCGGCCGCCTGGACGACCGGCTGCTCGGCCCCCTCGGGGAGCTCGAGCACCGCGTGCAGGCCCGCCGCGATGCCGCTCACCCGGATGTCCGGCGCCCGTTCGCCGAGCGCCTCGACGAGCTGGTCGCGGCGGCGCCGGTAGCGCAACCGCATGGCCCGCACATGCCGGTCGTACGCCCCGGACGTGATGAACTCCGCGAGCGTCAGCTGGTCCGGCGCCCCGGACATCCAGTCGAAACCGCCCTTCGCGTCGCAGACCTCGTCCACCAGTCCTTCCGGCAGCACCATCCAGGCCAGCCGCAGCCCGGGCGCCAGCGACTTGCTGGCCGTCCCCATGTAGACGACCCGTTCCGGGTCCAGCCCCTGCAGCGCGCCCACCGGCTGGCGGTCGTAGCGGAACTCGCCGTCGTAGTCGTCCTCGAGGATCAGACCGCCCGAGGAGCGGGCCCAGTCGACCGCCGCCGCACGCCGGTCGGGATGGAGTGGGACGCCCGTGGGGAACTGGTGGGCGGGAGTCAGCAGCACCGCGCCCACGCCCGGTGTCCCGCCCAGCGCCCCGGCCCCGGCTCCGAGCCCGTCCACCGGCAGGCACGGGGTGCGCAGGCCCGCCCCGTTCAGGATGTCCCAGTGGATGTCCAGGCCGTACGACTCGACGGCCACCCCCCGCACCTTGTGGCGCCGCAGCACCTTCCCCATCAGCGTGAGCCCGTGGACGAACCCTGAGCAGATCACGATGCGTTCGGGGTCCGCGTACACCCCGCGCGCCCGGGCCAGGTAGTCCGCGAGCGCCCTTCGCAGCTCGATGCGGCCCCGCGGATCGTCGTAGCCGAAGGCCGCGTCGGGAGCGGCGGTGAGGGCGCGCCTGGCCGCCCTCAGCCACTCCGCCCGCGGGAAGGACGACAGGTCCGGTGACCCCGGCAGCAGATTGTGCGCGGGCCTCCGGTCGACGCGGCGGCCCCTGGCCCCCCGGGCAGCCGGCCCGGGCGGGGCGGCGCGCTGCGCGACCCTGGTCCCCGAACCCTGCCGCGCGGTGAGCCAGCCCTCGGCGACAAGCTCGGCGTAGGCATCGGCGACGGTGTTGCGGGCGATCCCGAGATCCACGGCGAGCGTACGGGAGGAGGGCAGCCGGGTGCCGGGGATCAGCCGTCCGGTGCGTACGGCCTCCCGCAACGCCTTCGTGAGCCCGCTGCGCAGGCCCGCCCCGACCGGTTCGATGTGCAGGTCCGCACCGAAAGCGGCCCAGGAATCCGTCATGGAAATGGACCATACCGCTGCGCCATCCAGCCGTTAGTTTCACCATCATGACCACGCACACGCATCACCACACGCCCGCCGGCAACGCCCCCGAGCACCCCGCCCGTCTGCAGTGGGCCCAGCTCGCGCCCGACGTCTACAAGGCGATGGTCCGGCTGGACACCGCTTCCCGTAAGGGACTCGACCCGACGCTGCTCGAACTGGTGAAGATCCGCACCTCGCAGCTCAACCGCTGCGCCTTCTGCCTGGACATGCACTCGAAGGACGCCCTCGCCGCGGGCGAGTCCGTCGAGCGGATCATCCAGCTCAGCGCCTGGGAGGAGTCGCAGCACTTCTACACGGAGAAGGAACTCGCGGCGATCCGGCTGACGGAGGCGGTGACGGTCCTGACCGACGGTTTCGTGCCGGACGAGGTCTACGCGAAGGCCGCCGAGCACTTCGAGGAGGCCGAACTCGCCCAGCTCATCGCCTCGATCACCGTGATCAACGCGTGGAACCGCTTCGGGGTGACCGCCCGGCTGACCCCGGGGCATTACACACCCGGCGACATCAAGCACTGAACCCGCCGGGGTACCGGGGCGAGGGTCCTCCCCCGCCCGGGCCCCCGACCCCACGCCCCTCCACCCCGGAGCCCCGATGAACGAGCCCGCGTCCGTCTTCCGAGCCCTGCACCACGGCCGCGCTCCGGCCGACCCGCTCGTACTTCCCGGCCCGTGGGACGCCGCGAGCGCGCGGGTGTTCGAGGACGCCGGGTTCCCCGCCCTGGCCACCCCGAGCGCGGGCGTCGCCGCCTCTCTCGGTCACGCCGACGGGCGGACACCCGCCGCCGAGATGTTCGCGGCGGTGGGCCGGATCGTACGTGCGGTGTCCGTTCCGGTGTCGGCGGACATCGAGTCGGGTTACGGCCTGGCCCCGGCCGAACTCGTCGAGCGCCTCCTGGAGGCCGGAGCGGCCGGCTGCAATCTGGAGGACTCGGCCGACGGCGTCCTCGTCGACCCGCGGCGGCAGGCCGACCGGCTCGCGGAGGTGCGCGCCGTAGCCGGCGACCGTCTCTTCGTCAACGCCCGCGTCGACACGTACGTCCACGGGGACCCGGACACCGTGGCTGTGGTCGAGGAGACGGTGGCCCGCGCCCGGCTCTACGCCGAAGCCGGTGCGGACTGCGTCTATCCGATCATGGCCCCGGCCGAGGACCTTCCCCGTCTGGCCGGGGCGGTCACGGTCCCGCTCAACGCCCTCGGCGCACCGGACGGCCCGTCCGCCGTGCGCCGGCTCGGCGAGCTGGGCGCGGCCCGGATCACCTTCGGCCCCCAGCTGCAGCGCAGGGCCGCGGACGCCGTGCGCGAGCTCGCGGACCGGCTTCTCGGCCGCTGACCGCACACGGGAGGGCGCCCCCGGGCCCCCCACGGGGGCCCGGGGGGGCCCCCCCGGGCGGCGGGG